>JAQGNS010000044.1 GCA_028291705.1 Nevskia sp. | reverse complement strand
GGCCGGATGCGGAACACGCGCTCCAGGATGCCCAGGTCGCCGCGGCTCCACCACAGGTAGGGATAGGACACCGCCCGCGGCTCGATCTCGAAGCCGGCGGCGCGGATCATCGCCAGGTATTCCTCCGCGGTCTTCTGCACTTCCATCGGATGCCGGAACAGCAGCCGGATGATCCAGGAGTGGATGTATTTTTTCGTCGACTCGGCGAACAGCAGCACGCCGCCCGGCTTGAGCACGCGATGGAACTCGCTCAGCGCGCTGTCCTGGTCCACCAGGTGGTGGAAGGTCTGGTGGCAGAACACCATGTCGACCGACTGGCTCGGCAGCGGCAGCTTGGCGCTGTTGGCCTGGCGCAAATCCACATCGATGCCGTGCTTGCCGGCTTCCGCCTGCGCCGCCTTGAGCATTTCCGTGCTGACGTCGATGCCGATCAGGGTGCGCGGGGCGAAGCCCTCCTTGAGCAGCACGAAGGAACGGCCCCAGCCGCAGCCGACGTCGACGATCACCGGGAACCCGGCGTTGGGCCCGATCATACGCTGCAGGTCATCGACCGCGCGCTTGAGCACGTGGATCGCCCAGGTCTCGGTGTTGAGGAACCAGACCCCGAAGCGCGTTTCCGGCACATGATCCGTCTGCGCATGGGGCTGCGGGGCATTGCCGAGATTTTCGATGTGCTGCACCGCCCACCTCATTACCGTATGGTCTGGAGAGAATTCTACGCGCAAGCGCCCGGCCGTGAATCAAGCGCGCGCGCCGTGCTGGACCGCCGGCCGTCATGCGGCTTGATGCTGGCGCGGGGGGCCGGCGCCATTGTATGTTGCAGCGACATTATCGACAGGCCCTTTGGAGGAGAGAACACGTGAAGGCGATTGTCTGCCGCGAGCTGGGACCACCGGAAAAACTGGTGTTCGACGAGGTGAAGGAAGCGCCGATGGGCCCTGGCGAGGTGCGCATCGCGGTCAAGGGCGCCGGCGTCAATTTCCCCGACACGCTGATCATCCAGGGCAAGTACCAGATGAAGGCGGCGCCGCCCTTCACCCCCGGCGCGGAAGTGGCCGGCACCGTGCTCGCCGTCGGCGAGAAGGTCAAGCACGTCAAGGTGGGCGACCCGGTCGCCGCCATCGTGCCGGTGGGCGGCTACGCCGAGCAGGTGGTGGCCTCGGGCGACAGCGTCATGCCGCTGCCGCCGGGCATGGACCTGGTGGCCGCCGCCGGCTTCCCGCTGGCCTACGGCACCACCCTGCACGCCCTGAAACAGCGCGGCCAGCTCAAGGCCGGTGAAACCCTGCTGGTGCTGGGCGCCGCCGGCGGCGTCGGCCTGTCGGCGGTGCAGGTGGGCAAGCTGATGGGTGCGCGCGTCATCGCCGCCGCCTCCAGCCCCGAGAAGCTGGCGCTGTGCAAGCAGCAGGGCGCCGATGAAGTCATCGACTACTCGAAGGAAAGTCTGAAGGAAGCGGTGAAGAAGCTGACCCGCAGCCAGGGCGCGGACGTGATCTACGATCCGGTCGGTGGCGAACTGGCGCAGGATTGCCTGTCGGCCATCAACTGGAACGGGCGCTACCTGGTGATCGGCTTCGCCGCCGGCACCATTCCGGAAATCGCCACCAACCGCCTGCTGCTCAAGGGTGCAGCCGCGGTGGGGGTGTTCTGGGGCGCCTTCGTCGCGCGTGAGCCGAAAGTGAGCCTGGAAAACTTCCAGCAACTGTTCGGCTGGGTCGCCTCGGGCCAGCTCAAGCCCTACGTCTCGAAGACCTACCCGATGCGTGAAGCCGGGCAGGCGCTGCGCGACATGCAGGAGCGCAAGGTGACCGGGAAAATCGTACTGGTGAACTGAACCGGTACTGCGACAACTCCGGACCGGCCTGCTGGCGCTGCAGCGCCAGCGGTGCCGGAACGGCTACCGCCCTCGCGTCCGGCTCAGCCCTTGTCGCAAATCTTGCGCAGGGCGTTGGAGGCGTCGGCATACATGACCGCGCCGCTGCCGTACCAGGCGTCGTAGATGCGCTGGCCGTGGGTCGTGGCATTGCCCATCACCATGCCGAAAGCGGCATTGACGGTCAGGGCCAGGCCCATCGCCACCACCATCACCGGAAAGCCGCGTTTTGCCTTGTAGCCCTGTGCCGTCTTCATTCTGTCCATGACATCCTCTCCAAGTCTGCTTTTTGCTGAATCACCGGCAATTTCGCCAGTACCACTTGGATGCCCCTCGCTGCGGATTTGGATTAAGCGGCCCCAAAATAATCCCTGACAATCCCGCCTACCGTTCGTCGGCTGGCCGGGGCAGGCCTTTAAACCCTGCTCCGGTATAATGGGTGTTTAATTGCGGTAATCGCCTTAGATGTCGAAGCTTTTCATCAAGACCTTCGGCTGCCAGATGAACGAGTACGACTCGTCGAAAATGGCGGACGTGCTGAAGGCCTCCCACGGCTATGAAGTGACCTCCGATCCGGAGGCCGCCGACCTGCTGCTGTTCAACACCTGCTCGGTGCGCGAAAAAGCGCAGGAAAAGGTGTTTTCGGAACTGGGCAAGTGGAAGGAGTGGAAGGAAGCCAAGCCCGGCCGGGTCATCGGCGTGGGCGGCTGCGTGGCCAGCCAGGAAGGCGAGGCGCTGGCCAAGCGCGCCCGCATCGTCGACCTGGTATTCGGCCCGCAGACCCTGCACCGCCTGCCGCAGCTGCTGGAGCAGACCCGCAGCACGCACCGGCCGGCGGTGGACATTCGCTTCCCCGAGATCGAGAAATTCGACAACCTGCCCGAGCCGCGCGCCGAAGGCCCCAGCGCCTTCGTCTCGATCATGGAAGGCTGCAGCAAGTACTGCACTTTCTGCATCGTGCCCTATACCCGCGGCGAAGAGATGAGCCGCCCGCTGGACGACGTGCTGGCCGAGGTATCCTCCCTGCTCGACCAGGGCGTGCGTGAAATCACCCTGCTGGGGCAGAACGTCAACGCCTACCGCGGCGCCATGGCCGGCGACGGCGGCACTTGCGACCTGGCCTTGCTGATCCACATCCTGGCGCGCTTCGACACCCTGGGCCGCATCCGCTTCACCACCTCGCACCCGGCGGAATTCAGCGATTCCCTGATCGAGGCCTACGCGGAGCCCAAGCTGGCCAGCGGCGTGCACCTGCCGGTGCAGTCCGGCTCCGACCGCATCCTCGGCATGATGAAGCGCGGCTACACCCAAGCCCAGTACCTCGACAAGATCCGGCGCCTGCGCCAGGCGCGGCCGGACCTGGCCCTGTCCTCGGACTTCATCATCGGCTTCCCCTCGGAGACCGAAGAAGACTTCGAACAGACCATGGCGATGATCGAGGAAGCGCGGGTCGACGCCGCCTATTCCTTCATCTACAGCGCGCGCCCCGGCACCCCGGCGGCGAACCTGCGCGACAACATTTCCCTGGAAGTGAAGCAGCAGCGGCTGGAACGCCTGCAGACGCGCATCCGCCAGATCGGCGACGAATATGCACGCAGCCTGATCGGCACCACGCAAAAGGTGCTGGTGGAAAAGACCGCCCGCAACCCCGGCCAGCTCAGCGGCAAGACGCCCTGCAACCGTCCGCTCAACTTCGACGGCCCTGCCTCCCTCATCGGACAATTCGTGAACATCCAGGTCGCCGAAGTGCTGACCAACTCCTTGCGCGGCCGCTTGCTGGGTTCCGCCGAATGAGTACGGCAGCCCCGCAACACATCCGCCTCGACCTGGTGCTGGAGCCGGACGACGGTGCCCGCCTGGCCAACCTCAGCGGCCCCTTCGACGCGCACCTGCGCGCCATCGAGCTGGGCCTGGGCGTGGAAATCCGCAACCGCGGCAACCGCTTCCGCCTGGTCGGCCCGCGCGACGAGATCGAGCGCGCCGAAGACGTGCTGCGCGACCTCTTCGCCCTGGCGGAAACCGGCGTGGTCACGCCCGAAACCGTGCACCTGTCCCTGGTCGAGCACGGCTCCGAACAGGTCGCCGCGGAAGCCGGCGATGCGGCCGAGGGCGACATCAGCGTGCGCACCAAGCGCGGCGTGGTGCGCGGTCGCGGCGCGATGCAGAAGTCCTACCTGCGCAACATCGCCACCCACGATCTCAGCTTCGGCATCGGCCCCGCCGGCACCGGCAAGACCTACCTCGCCGTGGCCAGCGCGGTGCAGGCGCTGGAGCGCGACCGCGTGCGTCGCCTGGTGCTGGTGCGCCCGGCGGTGGAGGCTGGCGAAAAGCTGGGCTTCCTGCCCGGCGACATGGCACAGAAGATCGACCCCTACCTGCGCCCGCTCTACGACGCCCTCTACGAGATGCTCGGCTTCGACCGCGTGGCGCGGCTGGCCGAGCGCAGCGTCATCGAAGTGGCGCCGCTGGCCTTCATGCGCGGCCGCACCCTCAACGAGTCCTTCATCATCCTCGACGAGG
>JAQGNS010000028.1 GCA_028291705.1 Nevskia sp. | reverse complement strand
GGCGCGTGACGAAGAAGCAGATGCCGGTGGCCGAGGTGTGCCTGCTGAAGAACCTGGCGACGCGCATGCTGGAAGAAGTGGCCGGCGAAGCGGTGCAGATCTTCGGCGGCGCCGGCTACCTGCGCGGCGCCAAGGTGGAACGCATCTTCCGCGAGACCAAGGTGCTGTCGATCGGCGGCGGCGCTTCCGAAATAATGAAGGACCTTGCAGCCAGACAGCTTGGCTATTAAGCCAACCCCCCGGTACTGGCTCCTCTATATAATGCGCGGATGTCCGAGCCTCGCCAGGCTGCCCGGCGGAACTTAATCCGCGAGGCGCCGGTCTACGGGCTTGTTCGAGCAGGAAGCTCGGGCATTGAAGGCAACGATGGATGCTTGGCGGTTTTCGTCGGGGCGGCAAGCTCCGGCGCGGCTTCGTGCAAGCGTCTCTGAGGTGTCCGCTGCTATGGAGAGCACATGAAAAGAACAATACCGGGTGGTATTGCCGAAATTGCGGCCGCATCCGCGTCACCCCGCCGATCCCTCTTCCGTGCCATCGATCCGATCGACGGTGCAGCACCCGGTGCAACCCTTTTGTAAGGGCCCCGTGGTGAAATCCCCTGTTGTCAGTCGTTGTACCGCTGTAAACACCGCGCGCCGATGCCCCCGGCAGACGGGAGTGTTGTTCCGTTACTAAACAAAACCAGGAGCAAGTCATGAAGACATTCACGCGTCATCCTCTGCGTCTGGCGGCAGCGGCGGCGTTTCTCGCCTCTGTGCCGCTGATGGCGCAAGCCGGTGATGGGCCATACGTCGGCGTCGAAGGTGGCGCCAATTTCGAGAGTCCGCAGAACCTCCGCCAGGGCGGTGGTGTCACCGACAGCCTGCATTTCAATACGGGTTGGGCGGCCGGCCTCGTCGGCGGCTATTCCTTCGCCAACGGCTTCCGGCCGGAACTGGAACTCGACCATCGTCGCAACGAGGTGAAGAACGACGCCTTCGGCAACAGCGCCAGCGGCTTCGAGAATGCCGACAGCGCGATGGGCAACCTGTGGTATGACTTCAAGGCTCCGAGCGGCTTCTTCAGCGTGGTGCATCCCTACGTTGGCGGCGGTGTCGGCGGCGTGCGTTTCGCCAACCGCGGCGTCACCCTCGGCGGCTTCGGCACCAACAACGACTTCGCCACCAAGTTCGGTTACCAGGGCGGCGCGGGTCTCGGCTTCGATGTGACGCCGCACCTGACGCTGTCGGCCGACTACCGTTATCTGCAGACCAACCGCGGCACGTTCGACGTCGGCGCCGGCACCCCGATCGAAGCGCGTTATCGCGCGCAGACGGCGATGCTGGGCGTGCGCTACTCCTTCGGCGAAGAGCCGGTGGCACCGCCGCCCCCGCCCCCGCCGCCACCCCCGCCGCCCCCGCCTCCGCCGCCCCCGCCGCCGGCTCCGGTATGCAACCCGCCGCCGGGCTTCCAGGTTGATGCGAACTGCCACATCATCGAGCAGTCGGTAATCATCCGTGCCGTGGACTTCGAGTTCAATTCGGCGCAGCTGACCGCACCGGCCCAGCAGACGCTTGACGGCGTCGCCACTGCCTTGGCGGCCCAGCCGGATCTGAATGTCGAGATCCAGGGCCACACCGATTCGATCGGTGCAGCGGCGTACAACCAGAAGCTGTCGCAGAAGCGTGCCGAGTCGGTCAAGGCCTACCTGGTGAGCAAGGGCGTCAACGGTTCGGAGCTGGTAGCGAAGGGCTTTGGCAAGACCAAGCCGATCGCCAGCAACGACACCGCTGAAGGCCGTGCGCAGAACCGTCGCGTCGAGTTTGAAGTAACCAACGCGCCGGCTCACATCAAGGTGATCAACAAGGGCGCAAGCGACGCCTCCACCGACGCCGCGCTGCAGGGTCAGCAGCCGAAGTCGGTGAAGAAGCACTACAAGAAGAAGGCTGCACCGGCTGCCACGCCGGCACAGTAACCCGGCAAGGCCGGGCCTGAAGGCCCGGCTGAGCTGAGTAGCATTCAAGGCGCCGGAGGAAACTCCGGCGCCTTTTTATTTATGCGAAGGGATTTGCCGAAAGCGGACGTCAGCCGCCGGCTTTGCAGCGGAGGGCTTATCCCACGAGCTTGAGCTGCACCAGCAACTGCCGCCCCTTCACCTGGAGGCCGGGCTCGACACTCACCGACTCCACCGTTCCGGCGGTCGCTGCGGCGAGTTGGAACTCCATCTTCATCGCTTCCAGCACCACCAAGGTCTGCCCCTTCTCCACCACGTCACCCGGCTTGACGTGCACAGCGACGATCTTGCCGTCGCTGTGGGCGACGATGCGGCCATCCGAGCCGGCCGCTGCGACCTGTGCCGGCGCATAAGTGCGGTCGATATAACATTCGATGGCGCCGACGGCATCAAGCCACAGCGCATCCTGGTCGCGGGAATGGCGGGCCAGGCCCTGCACACCGTCGATCACATAGCGGAATTCGCCCGCTGCCCTGGACACGACTTCGAGCTGCACCGCCGCGCCGTCCAGCACCGTCTTGAAGACGCGTCCATCGTGGCTGCTCACTTCCAGGTCGTATTCGCGCTGCTGCCATTTCAGCTTGAAGTCCGCAGGCGAGTCGTGCGAACTGTGCCAGCCGATCATCTCCGCGGCCAGGCCGTGCTCCTCGGCAAGCCGGCGCGCATCGTCCAGGTACAGCGCCACCGCGGCCAGCAGCAACTGCTGCGGCGTGGGTACGATGGCGGCGATCTTTTCCTGCGGGAAATACTTGCCGACAAACGCAGTGCTGAAATCACCCGAGCTGAACGCCTCGGTGGCGAGGATCGCACGCAGGTAGTCGCGGTTGGAGGCCACGCCCAGCAGCACCGTTCCATCCAGTGCCTTGAGCAGGCGCGCGCGCGCCGTCTCGCGATCCTCGCCCCAGGCGATGATCTTGGCCTGCATCGAGTCGTAATAGGGGCTGATAGCCTTGCCGTCTTCCAGGTAGGTATCGACGCGCACGCCCTCGCCGGCCGGCACGCGCCAGCGCAGCACCTTGCCGGTCTGCGGCAGGTAGTTCTGGCGCGGATCCTCGGCGCAGAGGCGCACTTCGATGGCATGGCCGAAGCGGTTGTCGAGCACTTCCTCCTGGCTCAGCGGCAGTTTCTCGCCCTGGGCCACGCGCAGCTGCCATTCCACCAGGTCGACACCGTAGACCAGCTCGGTCACCGGGTGCTCGACCTGGAGGCGGGTATTCATTTCCAGGAAATAGAACTGCCCATCCTTGCCCAGCAGGAATTCCACCGTGCCGGCACCGACGTAGTTTACCGCCTTGGCCGCGGCCACCGCGGCGGCGCCCATCTTCAGGCGCAGGGCGTCGTCCACCGCCGGACTCGGCGCTTCCTCCACCACCTTCTGGTTGCGGCGCTGGACCGAGCAGTCGCGCTCGCCCAGGTGGACGACGTTGCCGTGACGGTCGCCGAAAATCTGTATCTCGACATGGCGCGCGTCGATCACCGCCTTCTCGATCAACAGCTGGCCGCTGCCGAAGGCGTTGCTCGCCTCGGAGCGCGCCGAGCGGATGTTCTCCAGCAGGGCCGCTTCCTCGTGCACCAGGCGCATGCCGCGCCCGCCACCGCCCGCCGCGGCCTTGACCATCACCGGCAGGCCAGCCTTGACCGACTCCGCTTTCAGGGTTTCATCGGACTGGTCGTCGCCCTGGTAGCCAGGCACGCAGGGCACGCCGGCCGCGATCATGCGGATCTTCGAGGCGCTCTTGTTGCCCATGGCCTCGATCGAGGCCGCATCCGGACCGATGAAGACCAGGCCCGCATCCAGCACCGCCTTGGCGAAGTCGGCGCGCTCGGACAGGAAGCCGTAGCCCGGATGGATCGCCTGGGCGCCGGAGGTCTTAGCTGCCGCGATGATGTGCTCGATGACCAGATAGGACTCTTTCGCCGGCGCCGGCCCGATG
>JAQGNS010000600.1 GCA_028291705.1 Nevskia sp. | reverse complement strand
GTCCAGCGGCAACGGCCGCTGCATGCCGCCCTCGACGGGCACCGTGTACAGCCGGGTGACCCAGAAGCTGCGGGAGTCGCGGCGCGACAGGAAGATGATGTCCTTCGAATCCGGCGTCCAGCCCACCACCATGTTGTCCGGGCCCCAGCGCGTCGGCGCTTCCGGGGTGATGTCGGAATGGAAGGTGAGGCGGCGGGCGGTGCCGCCGCCGGCCGGGATGACGTAGACGTCGCGGTTGCCCTGGTACTGGCCGGTGAAGGCGATCCACTTGCCGTCCGGCGAGTAGCGCGGCATCAGCTCGTAGCCGGGCTCGGCGGTCAGGCGCGAGGCGGTGCCGCCGGCGCGGTTGACCTGCCACAGGTTGCCATGGGCCTCGAACACCACGGTATCGCCGTGCAGGGTCGGGAAGCGCATCAGCGTCGCCTGGTCGTCGGCATGCGCCCGCGGCGCGGCGAGGACGCAGCCGAGCAGCAAAAGGAGCATCAGCCACGGCCGGGATGCGGCGGGCATGGCAACGGCGCGGAACGGTGTAGGCACGAATATCCCCCTCGTCTGGTCTGCATTGCAGGAAGGGCCAGCCAGCTTGGCCAGGCGCCCGATACCTGCCGGTATGGGCTTGGATGCGCCGCTTCCCGCATTGGTTTGAACCCGTCCGACAGGACGCGGGCCGGTGATGGACCTTCCAATCGCGCCGAGCATGAACCGATCGATGCCGCCGATGCAATCCCTCGCCCTTCTCCTGGTGTTACTTTATAACAATCATGCGTTATATTGTTACATCACTTCCAGAAAATCCGCCGACACCCCATGAACCAGAAACTGCCCGTCACCGTCCTCTCCGGCTTTCTCGGCGCCGGCAAGACCACCCTGCTCAACCACGTGCTGCGCAACCGCGAGGGCCGCCGCGTGGCGGTGATCGTTAACGACATGAGCGAGGTCAACATCGACGCCGCCCTGGTCGGCGAGGCGGCGCAGCTATCGCGCACCGAGGAGAAGCTGGTGGAGTTTTCCAACGGCTGCATCTGCTGCACGCTGCGCGACGACCTGCTGCGCGAGGTGACGCGGCTGGCGGGCGAAGGCCGCTTCGACCACCTGCTGATCGAGTCCACCGGCATCTCCGAACCGCTGCCGGTGGCGGCGACGTTCTCGGTGCGCGACGAAGCCGGCTTCTCGCTCTCCGACCTGACGCGGCTGGACAGCATGGTGACGGTGGTGGATGCGCAGAACCTGCTGCGCGACTACTGCTCCAGCGATTTCCTGCGCGACCGCGGCCAGTCCCTGGGCGAGGACGACGAGCGCAACGTGGTGGACCTGCTGGTCGACCAGATCGAGTTCGCCGATACCATCATCCTCAATAAATTCTCGAGCATCGACGAGACGCAGCGCCACGATGTGCTGGGTGTGCTGAAGGCGCTGAACCCCGCCGCTCGCGTGGTCACCGCGGATTACGGCGTGGTGCCGCTGGCGGAAGTGCTGGATACCGGCCGCTTCGACTTCGAGCAGGCCGAGCGCAATCCTGGCTGGGCCCGGGAGCTGCGCGGCGAGCACACGCCGGAACCCGAGGCATACGGCATCGGCAGCTTCGTCTACCGCGAGCGGCGACCATTCCACCCCGAGCGCCTGTACCGCCTGCTGCATGAGAAATGGGACGGCGTGCTGCGCGCCAAGGGCTGGTTCTGGCTGGCCAGCCGCCCGGACTTCGTCGGCCAGTTGTCGCAGGCCGGCGCGGCGCTGGAGCACGGCACCGTGGGCCTGTGGTGGGCCAGCCCGCAGGCGGACCAGGCGCCGCCGGCGACGATGGAGCGGCTGCGCGATGTGTGGGACGCGACCTATGGCGACCGGCGGCAGGAGTTGGTGTTCATCGGCATCGAGCTGGATGAGGCCGCAATGCGGCGGCGGCTGGATGCCTGCCTGCTGGACGAAGCGGAGATCGCCCTGGGGCATCCGGCGTGGAAGGTATTGCCGGATCCGTTCCCTCTCTGGGGCATGGCGCCGGAGCAGGACGCACAGGCCTGAGAGTCCAAGTCCTGGGACCTGTGCGGGAAGATACCGGCTCAGTCGTCCCGTGCTTTCGGGCTTTTCTTCGCTGCGGCCGTGCGGCCCGAACCCGATCTCCGCTCGACCGCATCACGGAGCAGGTATTCGATCTGCCCGTTGACGCTGCGTAATTCCGCGGCGGCAAGGCGTTCCAGATCGTCCCACAACGCCGGGTCGATACGCAGCAGGAAGGCTTTTTTGTTGGGGCTCGCCACTCCCGGCTAACCGTATAGCGTGCCTGTATTGATGACGGGCCTTACATCACCCTCGCCGCACAGCACCACCATCAGGTTGCTGACCATGGCGGCTTTGCGCTCGTCATCGAGTTCGACGACTTGCCGTTCCGACAAACCCTTGAGTGCCATTTCGACCATGGTCACCGCACCCAGCACGATCTTCTGGCGCGCGGCGATGACCGCCTCGGCCTGTTGCCGGCGCAGCATGGCGCCGGCGATTTCCGGTGCGTAGGCCAGGTGTGAAATCTTGGCATCCTCGATCAGGATGCCGGCGGGCCTGAGCCGTTCCTCGAGTTCCCGTACCAGCGCCAGAGATACTTCCTGTGTGCCGCCGCGCAGGGTGAGCTCCTGCTTGCCGCCTGCGATCTCCTCGCCATCGTCATAGGCATAGCTGCTGGCCAGGTGACGGATCGCAGCCTCGCTCTGCACCTTGACGTATTCGATGTAGTTTTCCACGTCAAACGTCGCGTGGGCCGTATCCTCGACGCGCCAGACTACAGCCGCGGCGATCTCGATGGGATTGCCGCGCTTGTCATTGACCTTGATCTTTTCACTGTTCAGGTTGTGGGCACGCACCGACACCCTGGTTCTGCTGCAAAAGGGATTGGCCCAACGCAGCCCCGATACCCTGTCCGTGCCCCGATAGTTGCCGAACAGCGTGAGCAACACCGCCTGGCCGGGCTGAAGCGTGTAAAGCCCGCGCAGGGCAAAAAGACCGATCGCGCACATGGGAATGGCCCATAGCACCTGGGCAGCGCCACGGGAGGCGGTGGTGAACGCATAAGCGCCGACGGCTGCCAGCACCAATCCGATGGCGAGTGCCAGAAAACCGCTGACACTGGCGGCGGGACTTTCGGCCGTAACGGTGGAGCGCTTGGAATTCATGGCGGACCTGCCTGGTTACTATCAAAGTGATATCACCATAATATAACACCGGACAGCCGTCAAATGAACCGGATATTCCCGGGATGGCTCCTTTACAAAATGGGAAGGTCGCCGTAATCCACCCGGCGGATTTTTCGCGCGCCGAAAAAAGCGATTCAATGGACCACGGCGGCGAGACAGGGAAGATGAAGCGGGATGCGGCCAGGACAAACTAGTTGCCGAGTTCCTTCTTCAGCCAGGCGCGGGCGGTGGCCCAGTTGCGCTGCACGGTGCGCTCGGAGATGCCGAGGGCTTCGGCGGCCTGGCTTTCGCTGTAGCCGGCGAAGAAGCGGCATTCGACGATTTCGACCAACCGCGGGTTGAGCATGGACAAGGCCTGCAGGGCTTCGTGCACGTTCAGTACGTTCTGCTCGTCTTCCACCACGAAGTCCTGGATTTCGTCGATGTCCAGGGGGTTTTCGCCGCTGCCGCGCTTGATGGCGAACTGGGCGCGCACGCGGTCGACCAGGATGCGGCGCATGGCGATG
>JAQGNS010000594.1 GCA_028291705.1 Nevskia sp. | reverse complement strand
GCCCTGATCGCCTTCTTCGACGCGCACGAGGGCGACACCATCCACTTCTGCGCCGGCCAGTTCGACTTCACCGCCGGCCTGGTGATGACCGGCAAGCGCGGCATCACCATCGAAGGCGAGGGCCGCGACAAGACCATCCTGTCGTTCAAGAACAGCCCGGCCGAGGACGGCGTCAGCATCAACCACGTCACCGGCGTCACGGTGCGCAACCTCACCATCTACGACGCGCCCGGCAACGGCCTGCGCATCTTCCGCACCGACTACGTCACCGTCAGCGGCGTCAAGGTCGGCTGGAGCGTGGCCGATCCGGAATCGCCCAACTACGACGCCTCGCAGAAATCCTGGGTGCACGACGGCTCCTACGCGTTCTACCCGGTGCTGTGCCACCACGTGCTGATCGAGGATTCGGTCTCCATCGGCTCGTCCGACGCCGGCGTCTACGTCGGCCAGTCCAACGACATCCTGGTGCGCAACACCGAGGCCTTCCACAACGTCGCCGGCTTCGAGTTCGAGAACACTTATCGCGCCGAGTTCGTCGACAACATCGCCCACGACAACGTCGGCGGCTTCCTGGTGTTCGACCTGCCGGGCCGCGCGCAGAGCGGCGAAAAGAACCTGGTGCATCACAACGAGTCGTTCAACAACAACATCAAGTCGTTCGCGCCGCGCGGCGCCATCGTCGGCGATGTGCCTGCCGGCACCGGCATGCTGGTGCTGGCCTCGGACCAGCTGGAGGTCTACGACAACGACATCCACGACAACAACACCTCCGGCATCTTCGTCGTCAACTACGGCCTGGCCGACAACAGCGAGCCTTCCACCAAGTACGACTTCTACCCGGAAGGCATCCACATCTACGCCAACACCTTCACCGACAACGGCGGCAGCCCGCAGCCGGTGGACCTGTCGCGCGACACCTGCACCGGCCCCGGCGGCCTGCCCGGCAAGGGCGATGCGATCGGCTGCCTCGGCGACAACCCCTCCCTGCTGCCGCTGATCCTGCAGGTGAAGAACCTCGGCCGCTCCGCCCAGCTGGTATGGGACGGCGCTAGCGATAGCCCCAACGACTGCACCAGCTATCCGGTGGACGCCAATGGCGTGCCGCTGAACCAGCCGGACCCGAACGACCTGGAGCGCTACGAGGCGCGCATCGACGAACGCGGGCGGCCCAATTTCTACATCTACGACCCCACGCCCAAGTGCAAGTACAACGCCTGGAAGTTCAACGCCGACGGCGCGCTGAACCTGCCGCAGAACGGCATGTGCTTCGAGAGCAGCAACAAGTTCCTCAAGACCAAGCTCGGCACCCTGCTGGTGTCGGACTTCGCCAACTTCCACATGCATAACGCGGACATCACCGATCCCACCAACTTGCAGCTGGTGACGCACGACCTGCCGCAGCAGTGCCCGACGCTGGCGCCGCAATACCTAGCGCAGACCACGCCCAACCTCGGCAGCTTCACGCCCAACCCGAGCGAGGATCCGCGGCCGACCGATGCGCAGATCGCCGCCGCCTGCGGCGCGGTGCAGTCCGGCCAGATCAACTACTCCGCGGTGAACGGCTACAACTGCCCGCGCCTCGACCAGTACGACCTGTTCCAGGACGCGCAGGAGCCGCGCGCCAAGCCCAACGGCTTCGGCCTGCCGTATGACCTCAACACCATCCTGTTCTCCGACTACGCGGTGAAATACCGCTTCCTGTTCTTGCCGCCGGACGCCGGCGGCAAGGTGCAGAAAGCCGGCTACCAGGACCACGACACCTGCAACACCCTGGCGATCTACGACTGCTACACCGCCACGCTGGCGTTCCCGGTCGGCACCGTCTTCGCCAAGACCTTCGCCTTCCGCAACGGCAACGACGAGAACGTGGTCGAGACGCGCCTGCTGATCAAGCGGCAGAAGCCCAACGGCGACATCTACTGGGTGGGCCTGCCCTACGAGTGGACCACCGACGGCAACGGCCAGCGCTACGCCGCGCTCAAGCTGGAAGGCGATACCAAGAGCGTCAGCTACGACTATAACGATCCCGATCCGGCGGTGGTGGACAGCAGCGACAAGCCCGTGCACTACGGCCCCGGAACCGCGTCCGCCTACCAGGTGCCGAATGCCGGTGGCTGCGTGCTGTGCCACAACGGCGACGACCTCGAACCCGGCTCGCCGCCGATCGGACCCAAGGTGCGCAACCTCAACAAGGACTACGCCTACGACGACGGCGGCAGCATGAACCAGCTGACCTACCTCAAGGCCCACGGCATGCTCGACCTGCCGGACGATCCGTCCAAGCTGGAGCGCCTGCCCAAATGGAACGTGCCGGGTGACAGCGGCAAGACCGCCAACTCGCCGGAGGACGTGCACCTGCGCGTGCGCGCCTATCTCGAAGTGAACTGCATGCATTGCCACAATCCCGCCGGCAATGCGCAGAACTCGGGCCTGTCGCTCGACTCCTTCAACGAGCCGATGGATGAGGGCCACGGCGTGTGCAAGCCGCCCATCGCCGCCGGCATCGCTGCCAACGTCGGCAACTACGACATCCAGCCCGGTGACTCCGCCCAGTCCATCCTCGCCGCGCGCGTGGCCTCGGTGCAGCCGGGCATCCGCATGCCGCCGATCTCACGCACCGTGACCCAGACGGAGTTCGTCAACCTGGTCACGCCGTGGATCGACAGCGACGTGAAACAGTTCGCCGATCCCAACTCCGACAAATGCGCCAAGGCCGCCGGCCTCGCGGTGCCGTCAGTGCCGCTCCTGCTGCGGGCGCCGCAGAAGGTGCAAGATCAGGGGAAGGTCAGGGTCGCGCCCTGGGGTTAATTGGTGCGCTGACCGTTGTTCCCCCTCTCCCCACGTACGTGGGGAGAGGGTTGGGGTGCGGGGCCCGCTTTTAGTTGGCCAGGTACCCATCTCTATTCACAAAAACCCCCGTTTTTCCCCATGCGTGCCATGCGTGCCAAGGTTTTTTGTTGGCACGCATGCAGCGAGCGATGTTCCTTTTCCTCCGAAAAGGGGTTGGGGAAAACTGGATCCCCGCCTGCGCGGGGATGACGAAGAGGGATCGGGAGCGCCCAAGAGCGACACTTCGGCTTTTGATGTTGTTTTCCGCTTTTGACGTTGCTTTTGATTTGGCTTTTGACGTACCTCCCCGTCTGGCTGTGCCGAGAATCGGAGTCCAAGGTGTAATAGACTCGATCAGACGCGGGCGAGGCAGGATGCCGAAGCGTTTTTAGACTGGCCAGGGATGGCCTGTCTAAAAACCCCACCTTGGCCGAGAAGCGCAGGGAACCCATCAATCACCAAAGGTGATTGATGGGCGCAGACATCGGGTCGCATTTCTTTTGGTTACTTTTCTTTGGGCGA
>JAQGNS010000276.1 GCA_028291705.1 Nevskia sp. | reverse complement strand
GTGCGCTTCGAGGGCTTCCTGGAGGGGCGCGATGTGCTGGTGGCCACCTCGGACGATGTGAACCTGTTCGGCGGGATCTGGCTGCATAAGCAGGGCGTGACAGCGATCAGCCGGCGCCCCTACATCGCCGCGGTGCGCGAGTTCTACAAATGGCTGGCCAGCACGCGCCAGGTCAGCGGGGATCCGGCCGCAGGACTGTCGTATCCGAAGACCGGCCGCAAGCTGCCGTCGATGATGACGCTCGGGAACGCCGAGAAGCTGATGTGGGCGCCTGACTTCTCGACGTTCGCCGGCGTGCGCGACGCGGCCATCCTGTCGCTCCTGCTGGGCTGCGGGCTGCGCCGCGAAGGCGTCTCGAGCCTGAACGAATCGAACCTGATCCAGGTGGAGCTCAAGGGCGATCGCCGCTACATGCTGAAGGTGGTCGAAAAGGGCGAGAAAGAGCGCACGATGCCGGTGCCGCGCGAAGTCGACATGGTGCTGCGCCTGTACCTCGAGCACGAGGACCTGAAGAAGGTCGACCGCACGCTGGCCGACGGCGACCAGGTGTTGTTCATCTCGACGAATAACATGATGGTGCCGGCGCACGAGTACATCGGCGAGCAGCGGCGCATGGCGCCGAAGGCAATCTGGGAGGTGGTGCGCAAGCATGGCACCGCCGCCGGCATTCCGGCCGCCCAGTTGCACCCGCACGCGCTGCGCCACCTGTATGGCACCGAGCTGCTCGAGTCGGACGTCGACATCCTGGTGCGCCAGGAGCTGATGGGCCACGCCGACCCGAAGTCGACCGAGATCTACACGCACCTGGCGATGCGCAAGAAAACCGCCGAGGCTGATCGGGCCAACCCGTTCGCCAAGATCCGCACCCCAGTTGGGGATCTCCTTTCCAAGCTGAAGCGGCCACCCTGACAGGATCCTGATTTTTTTTGGCAGCACCCACAAGCAGGCCCAGCGCAACCGGACGCCGAACACAACCCATGTACGGGGTGGCGGCCAAGAGATGAAGATACAGACGGGGACTGCGCGCGCGCAACGATTCCGCACCTCTTACAACTAGCCTCAAAAGCGAGCTAACTCAAATATGCCGAACACAACTAAATCGCCCCTCCCCCCACCTGGTGAGCTTCGCGGTCTGACAAAGCACGAAGCTGACGGACAGCATCCCCGGGCTCACCACACGCCCCATGACGACGTAAAGCGAAGCTCGCGGGGTGGAATTGCACAGATGGTGCAGCAGCTGCTCCCTGCCCCGCCTGCCCCCATCCCTGTCGCCCAGGGGGTGGGGGGTCGGCGTGGTCCGGCGTCACCCCCTGTTGTAAGGGGCGGGTACCAAGATATCTGCAGTGTTTTTGAATTTGACGTGGGGGTAAAAAAAATCGCCGCCGGCGACCCGCGGCTGGGCGAGCTGGCGTCGATGGGCCTGCCGGAATACTGGCTGCAGGTGGCCAACTATCTCGGCGTCGACGCATTCCTCGGCATGTGGCGGATACTCGACGCGAACCGCAACAGCATCCCGGCGTCAAAAGGAAGCGGCGCCAGCTCGATGGCGCCGACGCTGCGCCCATACTCGAACTACCTCCGTTTTCAAAAGAACCGGTTTGTCGAGACCCTGGCCGCCCAGGGTGTCGAGCCCAAGGAAATCCAGAAACGTGTCACAACACAGCTGTGTGAATCGATATCGATTGTTCACATCCGACGCCTCACCCAAAAAGTTAAGATCAAGCGATGACCCAGAAAACCGCCGTTATTTACCTGCGCGTGAGCTCGGTCCAGCAGGCGCGCAAGGAACTCCCTGTCGAAAGCCAGCTGCAGCACGCCGAGGGGAAGGCCAAGGCGCTCGGCGCGACGGTCGTCGCCATATTCACCGACGCCGGCATCTCCGGCCGCTCAGACAAGCGTGCGGACTTCCAGGAGGCGATCGCGTATTGCGAGCTCAACCGGCCTGATTATTTCATCGCCTGGGATACCGCGCGCTTCGCCCGCAACCGAATCGACGCCGCGCTGTACAAGCGGGAACTGCGCAAGCATGGTACCGACGTGGTGTATGTGTCGATGTCGATCGATAGCAAGACCGACGAAGGCTGGTTCGTCGAGGCGCTGCTGGAAGTGATGGATGAGAGTACTAGCCGGCGCATCAGCAAAGACACCAAGCGCAGCATGATGAAAAACGCCGAGGAAGGCTATTTCAATGGCGGCCGCGTGCCGTTCGGGTACCAGACTGCCGTCGACGGGAACCGAAAGCGCGTGGTCATTCACGAGATGGAAGCGGTGACCGTCCGGGAAATCTTCGGCATGGCGCAGCGCGGCATGGGAGCCCAGTCCATCGCCGTTGGGTTGAACAACAGCGGCGTACTGAATCGGGGTCGAAAATGGGCAAAATCGACCATAATTAGCCTTCTCCAGAACCACAGTTACGCCGGCTACTCAATTTTCAACCGCCGGAAGCACCACTGCCAGACGCTGGAGCCGGAATCCAGCTGGATCCGGACGAAAAGCCGGCCGGCCATCATTGAGGAAGACATTTTCATGCAGATTCAGCTACAGATCACTGGCCGGGCCCCTGTACTCGGCAGCGGAAGCCCGAAGAGCGGGCACTTGTTCACCGGTATGCTGAAGTGTGGGGCCTGTGGCGCCGCCATGCACATCGAGAGCGCAAGCGGGCGCAATAAGCAGTATTTTTACTATCGCTGTGGGGAAGCCAAGCGCGGCGGCGCGTGCGAGGGGCGCCGGCTGAGCGCGCCGGAAGTGGACGACTTCCTTGCGCAGACCATCCTGAACAAGATTCTGACGCCGGCCCGGGTGAAGGAAATAATTCGCGAGATCGAAAAGGCGACCGGCGACTGGTGGAAGGACCGCGAGCAGCGCCGGGAGACGATCGTCGCCGAGATCCGGGCCACCGAGAAAAAACGATCGAACCTGTTCAGCGTGCTCGAGCTTCACGGCGTCGATGCGCCGAACTTGGGCGACATCACCGTCCGGCTGCGCGAGCTGAAGAGTCAGATTGATGCTTTGGAGGTGAGCCTGGTGGCGCTGGAGTCCGCGTCGGACCCCGAACTGGACATCAACGAACACGAAATCGCGCAAGCTACCGAAGCGATCCGCGCCATGGTGCTCGAATGCGCAGACCCGAAGACGGTTCGTACCTTTTTCGGCTCGTTTGTGAACAAAGTGGTGATTGATTCGGACCAGGTCACTATAGAGTATGACCCTGCGAAGATTATGAACCACGGATCTACCGTGGTTCATAGTCAGAATAACTGGCTCCCCGAACAAGCCTTACTACGAACCATCCAGCTACGGGTAAAGCTGCCGGACCGACTGGCGGCGCGCCAGGCCGCGTAGGTTCCCGGGCAACAATACACCCCCTCCTTTTGTGAGGGCGAA
>JAQGNS010000232.1 GCA_028291705.1 Nevskia sp. | reverse complement strand
GGGTTCTATCCGCGTATCGCCGGCAAGCCGGAAGGTTATCTCTATAACCAGCTCCTCAACTTCCGCGAGGGCCGGCGTCATTTCCAGCTGATGAGCTACATGGTCGATTACCAGTCCGACGATTATCTGAAGGAGATGGCGCAATATTTTTCCAGCCAGCATCCACCCTATGCGGCGCCGCAGAAGTTCGATGTTTCCAAGGCCACGCTGGAGCAGGGAGAAACCCTGGTCAAGTCGGGCGATTCCTCGCACAAGATCCCGGCCTGCTCGGCCTGCCATGGCGAAGCACTCGCGGGCGTGAATCCTGCCATCCCCGGTCTGCTCGGCTTGCCGCGCGACTACATCATCGCCCAGCTCGGCTCCTGGAAGAGCGGCGCGCGCCGCGCGGCGGCTCCGGACTGCATGGCCCAGATCGCGGAACGCCTGAGCGAGCAGCAGGTCGGCGCCATCGCCGCGTGGATCGGCTCCCAGGTTGCCGACAGCCAGGCCCGTCCCGCCGACCATGTCGCCGAACCGATGCCCGCGCGCTGCGGCAGCATGCCGTCGGCCGACGTCGCGCATTGAGGGCCGGCCGATGAAAACCAAATTGATCGCGATCGGCGTCCTGCTGCTGCTGGCGCTGAGCATGGCCTTCCTGCAGCGCCACCAGGGCGAGGATTCCGCCGAGGTAGCCCTGCCCACCACCCAATCGCCGCAGGAAGTGGTGGCGCGGGGGCAATACCTGGCCCAGCTTGGAGACTGCGTGGTGTGCCATACGGCGCGCGGCGGCGCTCCGTTTGCGGGCGGCGAGGGCGTCCCCACGCCTTTCGGCAAGGTTTTCGGACCCAATATCACAGCGGACGCGGAGACCGGCATCGGCGACTGGAGCGCCGACGATTTCTGGCAGGCGCTACACCTGGGCAAGTCGAAGGATGGTCACTTTCTCTATCCGGCCTTCCCCTATACCGACTACACCCGGATCAACCGCGCTGATGCCGATGCACTGTTCGCCTACCTGAAAAGCCTGCCGCCGGTGCGCCAGGCCAGCCGCGAGCCGGAGCTGCGCTTTCCTTATAACCTGCGCCCCCTGCTGGTGGTATGGCGCGCCTTGTATTTCAAACCGGGGGTGTACCGGGCCGATGCGCAGCAGTCCGACGAGTGGAACCGCGGTGCCTACCTGGTGCAGGGGCCCGGTCATTGCGCGGCCTGCCATAGCCCACGCAACAGCCTCGGCGGAACGGAGCGGGATACGGAACTGGCGGGTGCGGTGATTCCGGTGCTGGACTGGTACGCGCCGCCACTGAATTCCGATCTGCACGCCGGCGTGGGTGGCTGGGAGCGGGAGGAATTGTCGGCCTTACTGAAAGTCGGCATCTCCAATCGCGGCGTCGCCTCGGGGCCGATGGCGGAAGTGGTCTACAACAGCCTGCAGCATCTGTCGCAGGCCGACGTCCAGGCCATTTCCGTATATCTGAAGACCTTGCCGGCAAAGGTGGACGGTTCCGCCGGCCGGGGTGCCGCGGGCGTATCCCTGCGCGACAAGGAACGGGTGATGACGCTCGGTAGCACCCTGTATGAGAAGCATTGCGCCGACTGCCACAAGTCCGCCGGGACGGGAATCCCGCCGGCCTATCCGCCCTTGGCCGGAAACATCGCCGTGAGCGGTCCTTTCACCATCAACCTGATCCGCATGGTGTTGAATGGAGGCTTCCCGCCGGGCACCGGAGGCAACCCCCGGCCCTACGGCATGCCGCCGTTCGGCGAAGCGCTCAACGACGAACAGGCCGCCGCGGTGCTGACCTACGTCCGCAATTCCTGGGGCAATGAAGGGGCGCCGATTTCGCCGGCCGAGGTCAGCCGTAATCGCGGGGCTGCGGTCAATTAAGACCTGAAAAGCAGAGGGCCAATGCAAAGCTGGTGCGTTCGCCGCAGCGGCTGTGCCGTGGCTACAGCCCTGATCGAGTGTCTCCGGTAACCCGAAAAAGGGAAATTTCAAGAAATCATTGGCATGGCCGCGTTGCAGCCCTTATAATCCACGCCTCTTTACGCTTTCTTTGCGGCGTATAGGCGCGTAGCTCAGCTGGTTAGAGCACCACCTTGACATGGTGGGGGTCGTTGGTTCGAGTCCAATCGCGCCTACCAAAGAATCAAAGACGTAGCCCGTTTTTTCTACGGCGACTCTGGCCAGTATGAAAAAAGTACGAAAATCCGGGGTGCGGATTTGAACCGCATGCCCGGCTTTTTTCCGTACTCGGAAACATAAATCGCGCAGCCATTCGGTGCTCGTAGTACGGCCGATCCGGTCATCGAGAATCGCCTGCAACGCCCCCAAATTGTCCGGATCCGGATTTAGCCAGGCATCGATATTTTCAGGCTTGATCGGCACGATGCAGCGGTCATGTCCAGCTGCGGCCACTTCTTTCGGCGGCTCGTTGGTTATTGCGGCGAAGCAGTAGAAGTCCTGCTCGCCGTTCCAGCCTTTGGAAAATGTATATAGGCAAGCGACCATCAGATCATGCGGAGGGGTCGGATGGAACTCCAACGTCTTGCTTTTGCCGCCGCCGGCATCCACCTTCTCGTAGAATCGATTGACCATCATTACAATTTGGGTCTGCCTGAGGAGCTTCTTCCAACCCTTCGTGGTGAGACAGTTTCGCCGGGCGTTGAAGCTGTCGTATTCCTCCTCGACCTCGCGCGTCCACCCCGGCAGACGGCACTGGTTACGCGCGGGCATGCTCGCCGACCGAGCGCGCCAGCAGGCCGAGGCAATAGCGGCAGGTTGCGCTTTTCTCATTGGCAGCGACGACGTTGTGAGTAGTTAGTCACACTGTCGCCACTTTCGCTTTGATAGCGTTGATGGATCAATATAAAAGGAGAGCCTTCATGACAACTGGAACTTTGCTGACCATCGACAGCATCTCCTCGCTACGAGCCTATGCGGCTGGCTCTCCACCCAGCACCTTCAATGTGCAGGGCTATGCTGCACCTGGAGATGGCGGCGGCGGATTGTTTGTTTACGATCCATTCGACATGTCCAGCACTGACAATGGCGGAACAATCATTGTCGATTCGCTGGGGCGGCGCTGGTATCGCCTCTATTCCGGGGACATCTATGCGGAATGGTTCGGCGTTGTCGGCACTGGCGATGAGACCACGACAATCAATAGTATGGTTTCGTCCGTCAGTGCCGTAGCGGTCGCGGCCTCTACACAGTTGACGATCAGGTTTAACGGACCTTCGTACCAAACCGCAGGCATCGCGATAAAGCCAAATCTGTGCCTTGACTTCGGCCGCGCCACGATCACAAAGACCGTCAGCGGCGGGTCAATGCTTTACACGACTCCTGTTCTGATCTCTGGCAGTTACTACGGCACCTACAACAACATCACCATCCGTGGCGGCACCTTCAATCTGAATGGAAAGACTGCGCCCGGCCACATCGTCTACTTGCTCTATACGATCGGCCTGCGACTGGAAAATGTCACCGTCACGCATCAGTCACAAAATCTGTCCTGGGCCTTCGCGCTCGGTGGCCGGCACATGATCGTGGAAGGCTGCAAAGTCTTGGGTGGCACCGTTACCTTGCAGGACGGCATCCACATCTATCACGGCCAGTATATTTGCGTGAACGGTGGCTACGTCGAATCCGGCGATGATGCGCTGCCCTGCGGCGGCGAACCGACCGACCCGATTCTGTCCGCCAGTCCGGATCCAATCCGCTATGTCACATTCAATGGCGTAACGGTCAATGCGACACAGGGCACGGCGATGAAATGCTATGTCAATACGGGCGCTCCGGCGAATGCGAACTGGCAGGTTACGGATGTGATCTATACCGGCATCGTCGGGCAATGCGGCGTCACCAGCGGGCAAGGCATCGCTTTCGAGGATCTGACTGCGCCTGCTATCGGGAGCGGAAGTGTGCAGCGTTGCGTGGCTCGAGATTTCTCCCTGATATACGGCAATACGGCTACCAATCCGGGTACGGCCTACGCCATTGAACTGAATTCGACGGTTGATTGCGCGGTGCATGGGAAGATACAAATGCTTCTTCCGGCGAGCGGTGTTCCGTCCGGATACCGTGTCGTCTATGACCACGGCAGCCAAGACAGTGATATTTCCGTCAAGTGTCCGAATGTGCCAACCGCTCTTGGCATTTATGTGGGGCCGTCCAATCGTACGACCGTGCGGGATTCTCTTGTGATCGGGTCATCGGCCACAAATGGGCCGCTCCTGGAGCTTTTTAATGCTACTGATTTCAAAGCATCCGGCAATAGGTTCCTGAATCAGCTCAGCGGACAAAGCGTGATTGCGTTTGCCGCAGGAGGCACTACCAGCTTTGGAGAGATTACGCGCAATACACTTAGCCATGCCGCAAGTCCCACCGCCGGCTTCGGTATCGGAATTGTTTCTAGTACGAATGCTGCTTATCTGGACATTTCGCACAATAACCTGAGCGCCTGCTTTGCCCCCATTAGTGGCGTTATCACTGGTGTTGCTTTCTTCAATATCCATGACAACCTTGCACTGTCCACCGCGGTTGTGGGGACCGCCACCGTTGCCGCTGGTGCAACCTCAGTCACGGTTACGCATGGCTCTTCTATCGGCGCGGATAACTTTGCCGACTACCAGGCGTGGCCCACCAGCGCATGGGGTTCGGCAACTACTTGGTGGCTGTCGAATATCGGCGCGGCCAGCTTCAACATCAACGTCAACATTGCGCCCGGAGGTCCCGGGATGACATTTGGATGGCGCGTCGATACCGGGAAGAATCCAAACACATGAGCTTGAACCCGCCGATGCAGTACAGCAAAACAGGCCTAGCCCTCACCGAGAGTTTCGAGGGCAAGTCTAATACCTCGTACTTCGACCTCAGGACGAGTTCGATGCGCTTTGGGATCTTTGCTACAACGCAGGCATCGGCGTCCTAACGCAGTACACGTCCGGCATGCTGCTGAAATGCCGGCGATTGTGCGGGCGCGGCTGCACAAATTGACCTTTGGAAACATGCTCGGGCCAAATCGTCGTTGACCGAGTACAACGTGATCTTTCCGAGGCACTGAATGGGAGACCGGAAATGTGACGGCAGGCGCTTCGACCGCCATCCGGAACAATTTCTCCGGCTGGATAGCCGTCGCGTCTCCAACTTCAACCATCGCCAAGCCCGCTCTCCCACTCGTAAAGCAGCACGAGGATAAATGCGGAATCCTTCCTGCTCTTCTCAAGCCACTGAATGGTTTGGGCACCGATTGCGAACGGAGCAAGCTGTTCAACAGTCAGAATACAGCCTAAGTCCAAATATCCACTATCCGTTGATAGGTCGTTGAACGGCTGTGCTTCCCGGAGCGCTGCTCTGGCAATAGCCCCCTGCGTCTGCGCTGTAAGGGAATGTACCAAAGACTTCTGAGAGTTCTTAATGGACTCTCACCAACGACCCTACGGGTCGTGGTTGTGTGCCCCATCCATGGGGCGCGCCCCTTCGATGCGCTATAGGGCCACCCCGCGGGCGTCCAATCTCAATCCAAGCGAAATCCTTCAGCTTCAATTACGGCCGCCAATCGGCGGAATCCGGCATTTGACGTCACTTTCCGAGCATTTCTTTTGCGGACTCGTCAAGGCATCCGCCACCCGGCGTTACCTTTCTTTACAGCTTTACACTTATTTACATTTCTCCAAAAGCTCAATGTTTCCAGCATTTGTTAAGCGCTTCTTAACATAGGCCGGACCCCTGCCTTAAATCTTTCACCGATGCGTCATTTTCGGCTCCTAGATTCCGGCCACCGCAGCGCTTGGGAAGTTGCGGCTGCTTATTTCATCCAGTAATCGCAGGGGAAATTCATGTTCAAACGTATCGCTTTGAGTCTGGCGATGGCCGTGCTGGTCGGTGCCGCCGGTTGTTCCGGAGACGACGGTGCCACTGGCGCTACCGGCCCAGCCGGCCCTACGGGCCCCACCGGTCCGACTGGCCCAACCGGCCCGCAGGGACCCGGTGCGCCGGGACCTGGCGCCTATGATCCGGCGCCGGGTATCACGCCTGCCACGCCGATCAAGCATTTGGTGGTGATCTTCGGCGAAAACATCTCGTTCGATCACTATTTCGGCACTTATCCGTATAACGTCGATCCGGCCAATCCGACCGATCCTTCCAAGTGGAAGGCGTTCCGCGCCGACGCGGTGGTTCCTGCCGCCGCCTCGGTCAACAACTACATTGCGCACCCGACGCTGCTGACGACGAATCCGAATGCCCTCAACACCACTGGCAACGGCAGCAACGCGATCAACCCGTTCCTGATCTCGGTGGCCCCGATTACCGGCAAGCCGCATGGCCGCGTGGTTACGGCCAGCCAGGATCACAGCTACAACGGCGAGCAGATCATGTACGACGCCGGCAAGCTCGACCTGTTCCCCTCGCGCGGTCATGCCGACGACGGCAGCTCGGCCGACCCGACCGTGAACAAGGGCCTGATCATGGGCTACTACGACGGCACCGCCGTCACTGCGCTGTGGAACTATGCACAGCAGTACGCGCTGAGCGACAACTCCTACGGCCAGTTCGGTCCGTCCACCGTCGGCGTGATCAACCTGATCTCCGGCCAGACCAACGGTGTGCAGGCGGTCAACTTTGCCGGTGCCGCGCTGAGCGGCGCCGACATCGTCGACGCCAACAACGGCTACTACTCCGTGATCGAGGATCCGTCTCCGCTGGACGACGTCTGCTCCACGGTGACCGATATCGGCGGCGGCGTGGTTCGCCTCAGCGGCCAGAACATCGGCGACCTGCTGGATGCGAAGAACGTCAGCTATGGCGGCTTCGCCGGCGGTTTCAACCTGACCCGCGTCAACCCCGATGGCAACACCGGCTGTTCGCGCGACACGCAGAACTCGCTGCATCCGGGCAAGGGTGTGTTCGACTTCGTGCCGCATCACGCTTTCTTCAACTACTGGGCGAGCACAGCCAACGACACGCATCGCCGTCCGACCTGCCTGACCCAGACCACGCCGGATTATTCCTGCATCGGCAAGGCCAGCGACACCGCGGTCCACAACTACGACGTCGAGGATTTCTTCAACTCGGTCAACGGCGGTTCGTTCCCGGCGGTGAGCTTCCTCAAGTCGATCAAGGTCGAGGACGGCCACGGCGGCAACTCCGATCCGTTCAACGAGCAGGCTTTCGTGGTGCGCGTGGTCAACTTCCTGCAGCAGCGCAGTGACTGGAAGGATACCGCCGTGGTTGTGCTGTATGACGACTCCGATGGCTGGTACGACCACCAGGCGGGCCCGCTGCTGGCTGCGTCGCACACCGCCCAGGACTTCCTGAACGGTGCCGGCGCCTGCACCAGCGAACCGTCCACCCTGTTCCCGAACCCGGCCACCGCCGTTACCGCGCCGAACGGCGTCAACGACAAGCCGGCCGACGGCCGTTGCGGCCCTGGCCCGCGCCAGCCGCTGCAGGTGATCTCGCCGTGGGCGAAGAAGGGCTTCGTCGACCACAGCGTGACCAACCAGGCCGCGGTGATCCGCTTCGTCGAGGACAACTGGCTCGGCGGCCAGCGCATCGGCC
Source organism: Nevskia sp. (assembly GCA_028291705.1). Classification (GTDB taxonomy): domain Bacteria; phylum Pseudomonadota; class Gammaproteobacteria; order Nevskiales; family Nevskiaceae; genus Nevskia. The sequence continues at coordinate 1,740 of JAQGNS010000232.1, read as the reverse complement.
ACGGTTCCTGGGATTCGATCTCGCTGGACGGCAAGCCGGTCACGGACAAGACCGAGAACTCGATCTACAACCTGTTCGACTTCTCCGGCTCCACTCCGGGCAATGCCACGCCGTTCCTGCTGAACTGCAACGGCACGCCGGCCACCACGGCCCCGGCCAATTCCGCCGCGGGCAAGAACGACGCCTGCGCGGCCTGGTTCGACAAGACCTGAGGCAAATTTGCTTCGGTACCGGTCGCCGCTGTGCGGCGGCCGGTGCTGCCGCACTCCGCAAGCGGCGGGCACGGGATTTCCCCGTGTCCGCCTTTGCTGTTTAACGATCCCTTGATTCCCGAATTCAAATGTCCCTGAATCGCCGCAGATTTCTTCAGCAGGGTGGCGGTCTTGCCGCCGCCCTGATCGCTGGCCAGACTGCCGGCACCGACCTGCTTCCAGGTGCCGCGCTGTGCCGCGCTCCGCGCCTGCGCAAGGCCAAGTTTGTTGCGCCGGCAGGGCCGCCGCGGCAGCAGCTCAATGCGCTGACGCTGGCCCGCTTCGTCGATCCCCTGCCGCTCCCCGAAATCCTGCGCCCGGACGGCAAGCGTGCCGATCCCGCCGATGCGCAGCGCCAGCTGCCGTATTACCGCGTGTCGATGCACGAGATCGAGCAGACCGTGCATCGCGACGTCAAGCCGACCCGTTTCTGGAGCTACGGCAACACCGTGCCCGGTCCGGTGCTGGAGGCGCGCGGCGGCGAGGGGGTCTGGGTGGACTGGGGCAATGCCCTGCCGACCCGCCATTTCCTGCCGATCGACCACAATCTGCACGGCGCCGAGGCGGGCAAGCCCGAAGTGCGTACCGTGGTGCATGTGCACGGCGCCAAGGCGCCGCCGGCCAGCGACGGCTATCCGGATGCCTGGTATCCCCCGGGGCACTCCCGGCTTTATTACTATCCCAACCAGCAGGACGCGGCCCTGTTGTGGTACCACGACCACACCATGGGCATCGAGCGGCTGAATGTCTATGCCGGGCTGTTCGGCTCTTACCTAGTCCGCGATGCGGTCGAAGATGCGTTGGGACTGCCGAAAGGCGAGTATGAAATCCCGCTGACCTTGTTCGACCGCAGCTTCGATCGTGAAGGACAGCTTTATTACCCCGATACCGGCGACCCCGAGGCGCCCTGGGTATCGGAAGCGGTGGGGGAGGCGATCCTCGCCAACGGCAAAATCTATCCTTACCTGGAGGTGCAGCCGCGCGCCTATCGTTTCCGCGTACTCAATGCCTCGAACGGCCGCAGCTTCGATCTGAGCCTGGCCAACGGCCAGGGCTTCCAGCAGATCGGCAGCGACCAGGGGCTGTTGCAGGCGCCCGCACCCCTGAACAACCTGTTCCTGGCACCGGCCGAACGCGCCGACCTGATCGTCGATTTTTCGCAGTACGCCGGGCAGAGCATCGTGCTCAAGGACCATCGCCTCAACGACGTCATGCAGTTCCGCGTCGCCGTGGGCAAGAGCACGCCATCGGCATTGCCAGCGCGGCTGCGCACCATCGAGCGCATTCCTGAAGCCAGCGCGGTCAAGACCCGCACCATGACGCTCAACGAGTACGCCGATCCGGTCAGCGGCGAGACCACGCTGCTGCTGCTCAACGGCAAGCACTGGCACGATCCGGTGACCGAGAAGCCCGAACTGAATACGGTGGAGATCTGGGAGCTGGTCAACCTCACCGAGGACACGCACCCGATCCACCTGCACCTGGTGCG
>JAQGNS010000578.1 GCA_028291705.1 Nevskia sp. | reverse complement strand
TTGGCCCTTACTTGCTGCCCGCCCTGGTGCCGGAGCTGCGCCAGCGCGCACCGCTGATGCCGCTGGTGATCGAGGAAAACTTCACCGCGGTGCTGCTCGAGCAGCTGCGCGACAACGAGCTGGACGTCGCCATCATCGCCCTGCCGGTGGATCTGCACGGCCTCTCGGCCTGGCCGCTGTACGACGAGGAATTCGTGGTGGTGCTGCCGCGCGACCATCGCTGGGTGCATGAGACCTCGCTGCCGGCGAAGAAGCTGGCGGAAGAACACCTGCTCCTGCTCGGTCCCGGCCATTGCTTCCGCGACCAGGTCATCGCCGTCTGCCCCAAGTGCGTCGACGCCGAAGGCGACGGCCCGCGCCCGCATACCGGCAGCTCGCTGGAAACGATCCGCTACATGGTCGACAGCGGCTTGGGCATCACCGTGCTGCCGCGCGGCTCGGTCGATAACCGCCCGGCCGAACCGAACCCATTGCCCTCGGTGCCGCTGGCCGCACCGGCGCCGACGCGCCGCATCGGCCTGATCTGGCGTCGCAGTTTCCCGCGCCAGCAGGCCGTCCAGATCTTGCGCGACGGCATCATCAACGGCGGCATTCGCGGCGTGCGCATGCTGCAGGATGCGCAGGCACAGATCGCCGAAGGCTGATGTCCGAAGCACTGGCGAAAGCCCTCCGCGATTTCTTCACCCCGCGCATGCTCGGCCTGGTGCTGTGGCCGCTGCTCGGCTCGCTGCTGCTGTGGTTCCTGCTCGGCTATTTCTTCTGGCACGACCTGGTCAACGGCCTGCAGCACCTGGCCTCGGTGCCGGCGCTGAAAAACCTGTTCGGCGATACCGTGCTGCACGTGGTCAGCGAATTCAGCGTGGCTGTCGCGCTGCTCCTGATCCTGCCGCCGCTGGTGCAGGCCACCGCCCTGCTGATCACCGCCACCGTGGCGATGCCGCTGATGGTTGAGTTCGTGGCGCGGCGCGACTATCCGCAATTGGAGCGGCGCAAGGGCGGCACCGTGATGGGCAGCGTCTGGAACGCCCTGGCGTCGACCCTGGCTTACCTGCTGCTGTGGCTGGTGACCTTGCCCCTGTGGCTGTTCGGCCTGCCCGCCATCGTGCTGCCGGTGCTGCTCAACGGCTGGCTCAACGACCGCCTGTTCCGTTACGACGCCCTGGCCGAACACGCCAGCCGCGACGAGTACGCCCTGCTGCGCAGCCGCGCCGGAGGCCGGTTCTACCTGCTCGGCTGCGTCGCCTCCCTGATCCAGCTGGTGCCGGTGGTGAACCTGGTCGCCCCGGTCTACTCCGGCCTCTGCTTCATCCATTTCGGCTGCGCGGCGCTGGTCAGGCTGCGTTCATCCGCGGCTGCTTGAATATCGCCTTGAATCTGACCGGATTGGCAGCATTTTTGGTCTAGAACGCTGTCCAACGCTGCAAGTGACGTCGTCCCACGGAGTTTCTCCATGTCCAGATCCCTTTTCTCCAAACCAGTGCTGATCCTGCTGCTGGCGGCCTGCGCCGGCTTCGGCGGTGCCGCAGCCGCGGCTGACGCCACCCTGCCGCAGGTCTACGACGCCGCCAATAGCGGTCACCTCGACCAGGCACAAGGCATGATGGCGCAAGTCCTCAAGGACCATCCCAACAGCGCCAAGGCCCATTACGTCGCGGCCGAGCTGGATGCCCGCCAGGGCAAGTTCGCCACCGCGCGCGACGAGTTCCAGACCGCCGAGCGGCTCGAGCCCGGCCTGCCCTTCGCCAAGCCGGACTCGGTGAGCGCCCTGCGCGCGCAGTTGTTTCCGCAGCAGCGCTCCACACCGGTGAACAGCATCGCACCGATCCCCGCGCATTCCTCCGGCATTCCCTGGGGCATGGTGCTCGGCATCGGTTTTGTCGTCGCCATCGCCTGGATGCTGCTGCGGCGGCGCCAGCAGGCGGTGATGCCCGGCGGCTACGCCGGTCCGGGCGCGGGCGGCGCGCCTTACGGCGGCGGCTATGGCAACGGCTACCCGCCTCCCAGCGGCGGTTCCGGCATGCTCGGCAGCCTCGGCACCGGCCTTGCGGTCGGCGCCGGCGTGGTGGCGGGCGAGGAGCTGGCGCATCGCTTCCTCGATGGCGGCGAACGGCGCGTGGAAGGCGGCGGTGGTGACAGCACCCGCGAGACGCAGCGCGATCCCAACCCCGACATGGGCGGCAATGATTTCGGCGTCAACGACACCAGCTCCTGGGACGATGGCGGCGGCGACAGCGGCGGTGGCGGCGGGGACGACAGCTGGTCCTGAGCCGCATCATCTGATCCCGCTTTACTCCCGAGGAGGAGCCGCTGCACCAGCACCTCCTCCTTGGGCGTAGCTGCCCGCCGCTGCTTCGGAGCGTGAGCGGGGAGCACGTAGCGATGGTGTGATACGGCGCAGTGCCACCTTGCTGGTCGGCACGCGGGGCGTGCGGGTACTGCTCCGGTACGGAATCGGATCTTTCGCAATGAGGTGACGCCGGCCGGCCGCACATTGTTGCAGTGCGGTGACGGATAGTTGCCAAGGACGCTCGACTCGGCTTATTTTCCAGACAGGGGAAAGTGCTCCTCAATAAAATAATGGATGGAGTTCACCGATGCGCAACATGCGCCGTCT
>JAQGNS010000558.1 GCA_028291705.1 Nevskia sp. | reverse complement strand
GAGCTGCCAATTTCCGGCGCGGCGAAAACCATGCTCCATTCCTGCTGCAGTGAATAGGTTTCACCGCGCAGCAGGGCGTTGTAGGACAGCGTGAACGGGAAATAGGTAATCGGCGTGTTGAAGCTGGTACCGCTCACGGAAGTCCGGTTCTTGAAATGCTTGTAGTCCATGCCGAACGACACCGAGTCGTAGAACGTCGCGGTGCCCGGCAAGGTATAGATGCCGCGGAACCCAGCCACCTTGCCCTTGCCAATGACATCGCTGCCGCCCACCGCGGCGACGTTGCTGTCCGAATCGACGAAATTGAACAACAGACTGAACGGGCTGCCGCCGAAGCGCGCCAGGTAGGAGGCATACCAAACCTGTGCGTCGTCGGGATTCTGCGGCGCCGTCTGGTACGAAACCGACAGGCTGTGGCCGGCCTGCCACAGGTTGTCGTAGGACAGGCTGCCGACGGTTCTCAGCTCGCTGGTGCTCTGGCTCTGGCGGTTGTTCACCTCCACGCTGCCGCTCACCGGCAGGTGGTCGTTGACCACCAGGTCCACATCCACTGTCCCCGGCGTGCTCCCGGCCTTCAGGGAGGGGGTGACCCGTCGGTCGGGCAGCTGATTGAGGGCGACCAGATCCTGCTGCACCTGGTTGAAATCCGGCACGCTGCCCTCAGCCAGCGAAGGCGCCTGCGCCTTGATCAAGTCGATCGAGGTGTAACGCGAGCCGATCACATCCAGGTGCCCGATAGTGGCTTCCGCCACTTGCAGTTGCACCACGCCGTCGCGCACCGTCTGCTTCGGAATCACCACCGCTACGGTTTTGAAGCCGCGGCCCTGGTACATCTTCTCCAGCGCCTCGCGCGCCCGGTCCACCTCATCCAGCGTCTTGCCCGGCCCCAGGAAAGGCTCCAGCGCCTCGTCGATGGTGACCTCGTCGAGGACAGTATTGCCCTTGACGTCGAACTCCAGAATATCCAGAACCACTGGCGGCTTCGGGGTCGTCTTGTCCTGGGCGGCCGCTTCCGGAGCGGCGGGCTGTGCCGCGGCGAGCGAGGAATCTGCGGCGGCAGCGGGTGGTTCCGCCGCATGTGTCCACAGCGGCATACAAGCCAGCACCGGCAGCGCTGGCTTTGTAAAGGTTTTGATAAAATTGTGTAAATTTGGTGTTAAGTAGCGCATCTGTTGCAATGAGCCATGCAATCCAAAACTAATCCAGGAAAGGCGCCGCTTTGAACATCCAAAAGATTGCTCAAGTACTTGTCCAATCTACTGATTGATATGACTTCACCGGCCTTTTGCATGGAGGAATGCGGCACAAATGGCATCATTATCGAAGTGGTACCCTATATCCGTATTGTTACAATTTGGATTCAGCCGGCGGTCGGCAGGAAAAAGCGCCTTTTGGTGCGGATCCGGAACGCCGCACAGGCTCAAAAGAGGCGCGGCATGGGCATTAACAAATGCTTAACATGCGCCCTGCATGATCGACGTACCTTGTGGTATCCAGCTTTTGACCGGAGGCTTCCATGCATGGCGAAGGGAGTGTGCATGCGCCGGCAATGTCGCGTGCCAACTCGAAGATCCTGCTGATCGACGACGATGAGAAGATGTCCGTGCTGCTCAGCAAGTATCTGGCGCCGCACGGCTATGCCGTGACCGCCGTGCACGACGGGCTGGAAGGCGCCGAACAGGTGCTGACCGGGCAATGGAACATGGTCATTCTCGACATCATGCTGCCCGGCATCGACGGCTTCGAGTTGTTGAAGAAAATCCGCGCCCGCTCGTCGATCCCGGTCCTGATGCTCACCGCCCGCTCGGACGAATCCGACCGCATCGTCGGCCTGGAAGTCGGTGCCGACGACTACGTCACCAAGACCTCGTCCTCGCGCGAGCTGCTGGCGCGCATCCGCGCGCTGCTGCGACGCGCCTATGGGCCGCAATCGCATGCGGGCCGCCAGGACGGCGAAATCGTGGTCGGGGCCCTGCGCCTGGACCTGGACTCCTACCGCACCTTCGTCGACGGGCATAACGTCGCGCTCACCGCCATCGAGTTCAACCTGCTGGCCAGCATGGCCAAGGCCCGCGGCAAGGTGAAAACCCGCGAGCAACTCTTTTCCGAAGTGAGCGAGCGCGAATTCAATCCGCAGGACCGCGCCATCGACGTGCATGTCTCGATGCTGCGGCGCAAGCTGGGCGATCATTCGGGCAGCCATCAGTACATCCGCACGGTGCGCGGCATCGGCTATATGCTGGTCTCGCCGTACGATCCGTAGCGGCGCCGCTTGCAACGCCGCTTTCCCCTCGACGGACGGTTGCTGCTCTGGCTGGTCCTCAATCTGCTCCTGGTGCTGTGGGCCCTGCTGATCGCGCTGCCTGAGCGCCTCGGCGTCGGCTGGTCGATCTTCCTGACCGAAGCGGTACGCGAGCGCCTGCAGGTCGTAGCAGAGTCGATCGGCGAAAACGTCGGCCCGCTGCTGAAGGAAAACTGGAAGATCGAATTGCAACGCTACGACGAGATCTACCACGTCGACTTCGGCGTGTTCGACGGCGACGGCATCCAGCTTGCGGGCGAGGAAGTGGAGATACCCAAATCGGTCCGGCAGGAACTCGGCAAGACCCGCGGCCTCTCCCTCACCAATGTGCCCGGCATGCCCTCGGAACCCCTGCCCGCTCCACGCCCCGGACGCCCGGTCGAAATGCCCGGGTGGCCGGTGCCGGATCGCGAACAGCTCAAGCGATGGATTTTCGTCCTGCACAGCGATTCGCCCGAGGACTGGTGGATCGGCATCCGCACCCCGATCGCCGCGCCCGACGGCGGCCTGGTCCCTGCCACAGTGGTGGCCCACACCCCCAGTGCCTGGCGCGCCCTGCGCTTCCTCAATCTGCGCGAATGGGTGTATGCCGGTCTCGGCCTGATCGTCGCCTCGATTCTGCTATGGCTGCCCTTCTTGTGGCTGATATCGCGCGCCATCTCGCAGATCACCGGCGCCACCGAACGCATTGGCCGCGGCCATTTCGACGTGCGTTTGCGCATTCACCGGCGCGACGAATTGGGCCGGCTGGCCGAAGCGGTCAACACCGTGGCGGAGCGCCTCGACAGCTTTCTGCAAAGCCAGAAACACTTCCTCGCCAATATCGCGCACGAGGTCTCCTCGCCTCTCGGCCGCCTGCGCCTGGCGCTGGAAATTCTGGAACAGCACGTCGCCGAAGACGACCGCGACGGACACGAAGCCTTCCGCGATGTCGAGGAGGAAGTGCAGATCGTCACCGAACTGGTCAACGAATTGCTGGCCTTCTCGCGCGTCGGTATCGGCGAGGAGAAGCCCTCCCTCTCCACTGTTTCGGTACGCGCCTTGTTCCTTTCGGTGCTGGAGCGCGAGCGTCATGTCCGCGACAAGGTCAGCATCCGCATGGCCGGCGACGTGGAAGTCTGGGCCAACACGCACCTGCTGGAACGCGCCGTGGGCAATCTTGTACGCAACGCCGTGCGCTATGCCGGTATCGGCGCCGGCCCCATCGAGGTGGACGCCCTGGTCAACGGCAAGACCGTCTCCATCCTGGTCCGCGACCGCGGGCCCGGTGTGCCACAGCTCGCCCTGCTCAAGCTCGGCGATCCCTTCTACCGGCCGGAGGCGGCGCGGCGCCGCAAGACCGGCGGCATCGGCCTGGGCCTGGCGACGGTCAAGAACTGCGTGGCCGCCTGCGGCGGTACCGTCACCTTCCGCAATCGCGACAGCGGCGGCTTCGAAGCGGAGATCGTGTTGCCCAAGGCCGAATTCTGAGAATCCCCGGAACCCCGCCCCGCCCTCAAGGACGGTTGGCCACACCCGAATTCGGCGTCTTGACCGGCGCAGCCGCACCGACCAGTTCGGAAATCCCGAACGGGTCGCTGTTGTTGAGCACCCACACGTTGCCGGAACCGTCGATGGCGATGCCTCCCGGGTGGCCCAGCCTGCCGTCACCGGCCAAGGGCACAGGGGAAGCGGCCGTACCGTCGGCGTTCAACTCCGACACGCTGCCATTGGTGCCGACAACCCACACGCGGCTACCACCGTCAACGGCAATGGAATTCCTTTCCGGCGAACCGCCCACGGTGAAGGGTCCGCCCGCCACCCCGCTGGTGCTGTTCAATTCCGTGACGCTGCTGCCCTGGTTGGCAATCCAGATGCTGCCGGTGGTGCCGGCAATGGCGAGCGACTCCGGGTTGCTGATGCCGCCGCCGCTGAACGGACTGCCGGCGACAGCTTGCCCGGCGCTGTTCAATTCGACCACGGTCGCCTGGAAAAACAGGCTCACCCAGACATTGCCGGCGTCGTCGATGGCCAGGGCGGTCGGGTTGTGGCCGCTCCCGCCGAGGGTGAACAGCGTTCCCGTGTAGCCGGAAGCCTTGCTCAGCTTGCTGGCGGTGCCGCTGTTGTTGGCCACCCAGATATTGCCGGAGGAATCGCTGGCCAAGGCCTTCGGCGCATTCAGGGTGCCGGTATAGCCGGCGGTGGGCGACAGAACGGTGCCGGCGGTGCCGAACTCGCTCAGGTTGCCCCTGCCGGGCGTGGTGCTTCCAGCCCACACATTCCCGCTTGGATCGATGGTCAGCGTATCCGGACTGCTCAGCGATGAGGCGCCATACGGGCTCAGCGGAGCAGATGCGCCACCCGGCAGGAACTTGCTCAGGCTGCCCTGGCTCAAGGCAGTACTGGCTGGTCCGCTGGAGTTGACCACCCAGACGGCGCCGGCGGCATCGATCGCCAGGGCTGCGGGAACCGAGAGGCCGTTGCCGCTGAACCCGATGGCCAGGGTCCAGTCGTTAGGCTGTGCACTGAGGGGCGCAGGGGACTGGAACGGCGCATTGGGATCGCCTGCCAGGGCATACAGGGCGACAACATTGCTGCCGGGATTGCGCGCGATG
>JAQGNS010000557.1 GCA_028291705.1 Nevskia sp. | reverse complement strand
TGCTGCGCCGCGGCGTCGATGCCGTCGCGGTGGATGCCACCCGCGAACTGATCCTGAACCTGGGCCAGCAGGGCTATGCCCGCGCCTTCAACGTGCTGCACGGCACCGGCGGCGAAGACGGCACGGTGCAGGCGGTGCTCGACCTGCAGGGCGTGCCCTACACCGGCAGCGGCGTACTGGCTTCGGCGCTGGCGATGGACAAGCTGCGCAGCAAGCGCATGTGGAAGGCGGAAGGACTGCCGACGCCGGAGTGGATGGCGCTGCGCGATCCGGGCGATGCGCTGCGCGCCGCCGAGCAGTTCGGCTACCCGCTGTTCGTCAAGCCTTCCGAGGAGGGCTCCAGCGTCGGCATCAGCAAGGTCAAGTTCGCCACGCAGCTGGGTTCGGCCTTCCGTCGTGCCGCCGGCGAATACGAAGAACGGCCGCGCGCGGTGATGGCGGAGCGCTTCATCGCAGGCGGCGAGTACACCTGCGCCATCCTCGACGGCCAGGCGCTGCCGCTGATCCGCATCGAGCCGGAAGGCGAGTTCTACGATTACCACGCCAAGTACATTTCCGACCAGACGCGCTACCACTGCCCGTCCAGTCTCGATCCGCTGCACGAGGCGGAGTTGCTGGCGATGTGTGCCCGCGCCTTCGAACTGATCGGCGGGCGCGGCTGGGGCCGCGTCGACTTCATGCTCGACGCCCAGGGCAAGCCCTGGCTGCTGGAAATCAACACCGTGCCGGGAATGACCTCGCACAGCCTGGTGCCGATGGCGGCGCGCGCCGCCGGCATGGACTACGAGTCCCTGTGCTGGGCGGTGCTGGAAACCACGCTGGGAGGCGCCGCGTGAGTGCCGGAGCCATGGCCATGCCGATGAATGACGCACCGACCCTGCCGCGGGCCCTGCTGCCGGCGATCCTGGCGGCGGGTTTGCTGGCGCTCGTCATGTTGCTCGGCCACGCCATCAGGCCCTTGCTGAATCGCCCGCTGCAGGCGCTGCGCGTCGATGGCCAGCTGTCGCACCTAAAGCCGCAGCAGATCGCGGCGGCGGCGGCGATCGCGCCGGGCGCGCGTCTGTTCGACGTGCGGCTGGATGCGGTGCGGGCGCAGGTGGAGGCCCTGCCGTGGGTGGCACATGCGCGCGTGTCGCGGGTCTGGCCGGGCCGCATCGCGGTGCGCGTGTGGGAGCGCAAGCCCTACGCGCTGTGGGGCGACAAGGGTCTGGTCGATGAGGAAGGCGTGGCCTTCACGCCGCCGGCGCAGGACCTGCCGCAGGGCTTGCCGCAACTGGCCGGCCCCGCCGGCCGCGAGGCGGAAGTGATGCAGGACTACCAGGCCATCGCCGAGACCCTGGCCGGCGGCGCCTTCGCCCCGGATGGCCTGCGGCTGGATCCGCGCGGCTCGTGGACGCTGCATACCGCGAGCGGCATCGAGCTGCGCCTGGGTGAGGACGATCCGCGCGGCAAGACCGCGCTGCTGCAGGGCGCGGTGCTGCGCACGCTGGACGGAAAACTGGACCAGGTCGCCTATATCGACCTGCGCTACAGCAACGGCTTCGCCGTTGGCTGGAAAGACACCGGGCCTTGCCCGGTGCTCAAGGGTGCCGCGCCAGGAAAGGCGCGGCCGGACTGCGGCCGCAAGGATGCGACGCAGGCAATGAACGCACCCGCGATGCCACCGGCCGCGGGGGCCAAAGCCGCAGAGGGCAACAAGCATGAGTAGACGCCAAGCCACCGAATACCTGGTCAGCCTCGATGTCGGCACCTCCAAGGTCGCCGCGTTGATCGGCGAGGTGAGCCAGACCGGGATGGTGCGGGTGATCGGCCTGGGCACCGCGCCGACACGCGGCCTGAAGAAGGGTGTGGTGGTGAACATCGAGGCGACGGTGGAGTCGATCCGCCGCGCGGTGGAGGCGGCCGAGCTGATGGCCAACTGCCGCGTGCGCGCTGCCCACGTCGGCATCACCGGCAGCCATATCCGCAGCCTCAATTCGGTCGGCGTGGTGCCGATCCGCCACCGCGAGATCGGGCAGCGCGATGTCGATGCGGTGATCGAGGCGGCGAGCGCGCTGGCGATTCCGGCCGACCAGCAGATCCTGCACGTGATTCCGCAGGAGTTCGTGGTCGACGGCCAGGAAGGCATTCTCGATCCGATCGGCATGAGCGCGGTGCGCCTGGAGGCCAAGGTGCACATGGTCACCGGCACCCTGTCCGCCGCGCAGAACCTCTACAAGTGCGTCGAGCGCTGCGGCCTGACGGTGGAGAAGCTGGTGCTGCAGCACCTGGCCTCGGCCGATGCGGTGCTGTCGCCGGACGAGCGCGACCTCGGCGTGGCGGTGGTGGACATCGGCGGCGGCACCACCGACATCGCGGTGTTCAAGGGCGGCTCGATTCGCCACACCGCGGTGGTGCCGATCGCCGGCGATCTCGTCACCAGCGACGTCGCCGTGGCCTTCCGCACGCCGGGCCAGCACGCTGAGCAGATCAAGCTGAAGTACGGCTGCGCCTTGCCGGAGATGGTGCAGCACGACCCGGGCATCGAAGTGCCGGGCGTGGGCGACACGCCGCCGCGGCGGCTGTCGCGGCAGATGCTGGCCGAGGTGATGCGGCCGCGCTACGAGGAGCTGTTCCGCTATGTGCGCAAGGAGCTGCATCGCGCCGATGTATACGACCTCATCGCCGGCGGCGTGGTGCTGACCGGCGGCGCGGCGCAGACGCCGGGCATTCTCGAACTGGCAGAGGAAGTGCTGGACGTGGCGGTGCGATTGGGCCTGCCGCACCAGGTGGAAGGTATCGAGGAAGTGACGCGCAGCCCGGCCTATGCCACCGGCGTGGGGCTGCTGCTGTTTGCCAGACAACAACGGCCGGCCGGCGGATCGCATCTGTCCGGCACGGCGGGGATGCAGCACTGGATGGGACGCGTCCAGGGCTGGTTGAAGGGCCATTTTTAGCGGTTCGATTTCTGGGTTGTAACAAGGACGTTTCAGGCGGGTTGTTCTCAAAAGATTCTGTAAGGAGGCTGACATGGCGAATGTGGTACCAGAGATGTTCGAGTTGGTGGACGGTCAAAGCAAGCGCGCCGTGATCCGTGTGATCGGCGTGGGCGGCGGTGGCTGCAATACGGTCAACCAGATGGCGGCGGCGAATATCCAGGGTGTGGAATTCATCTCCGCCAACACGGATCGGGATCATTTGGAAAAGTGCGTGCCGACGCTGCAGTTGCAGCTCGGCGCGGAAGTGACGCGCGGCCTCGGCGCCGGTTCGAACCCGAAGCTGGGTCGCGAGGCGGCGGAAGAGGATCGTGACCGCATCCGCGAGATGCTGGAAGGCACCGACCTGCTGTTCATCACGGCCGGCATGGGCGGCGGCACCGGTACCGGCGCGGCGCCGGTGATCGCGGAGATCGCCCGCGAGCTGGAGATTCTCACCGTGGCGGTGGTGACCAAGCCGTTCCCGCATGAGGGCAAGAAGCGCCTGGCCGTGGCGCAGGAAGGCATCCGCGAGCTGCAGCAGCATGTCGACTCGCTGATCATGATTCCGAACGAGAAGCTGCGCCTGGTGCTGGGCGGCAACGTCACCCTGCTCAGCGGTTTCAAGGCGGCCAACGACGTGCTGCAGAACGCGGTGCAGGGCATTTCCGACCTGATCACCCGTCCGGGCATGATGAACGTGGACTTCGCCGACGTGAAGACGGTGATGAGCAACCGCGGCATGGCCATGATGGGCCTGGGCTCGGCTTCGGGTGAGGACCGTGCCAAGCGGGCGGTGGAAGCGGCGCTGTCCAGCCCGCTGCTCGACGATCTGGAACTGATCGGTGCGCGCGGCATCCTGGTCAACATCACCTGCGACGAAAGTCTGACCCTGGACGAGCTGGAGCTGGTCAACGAGCGCATCAACGAGATCGCCTCGGCCGAAGTCGACATGAAGTGCGGCACCAGCTTCGACCCGGCGCTGAACGGTGAACTGCGGGTGACGGTGGTGGCCACCGGCCTGGAAGGTTCGCGTGCCGCCAAGGTCAAGGAAGCCGCGGCCATGGAACAGCAGCAGCCGCGCTTCAAGACGCCGGGTGTGGTGACGCCGCTGCGCACGCCGTCGGCCTGGCCGGCGCGTGGGCACGACGTGGAAATCCCGCCGGCGCGCCATGCGCGTCCGTCGACCTCGGCCAGCCTGATGGCGCTGGATTACAACGAGGAGCTGCTGGATATTCCGGCGTTCCTGCGGGCCCAGGCGGACTGACGTCCCTGTCAAGCACCGCGCCATCCATGGCGCGGACTGCTGAAACAGGCGACGGTTGAAACAAGCGGTGCTGGACCGTTTGGATGGGTTTGATCTTCGGGCGCGTTACGCCATGGCGCGCCTGATGTGGTGGTGTGTGGCAGCCGGGCCAGGGAAGGCCTGGCTGCCGCGTCCCCTGCCGTCCGGCGGGGCAGGGCGGCTCGGGCAGGTGGGTACAGGTGGGTTACAAGGGCTTAACCGGGCCGGCTGGAACTCCGTGTTAAAATACGCGTCTCAAGCCGGCTTCCCGGCCAACCTACCCGCCTCGGCGGGGTGCCGCATACTCTCTAAAACATGATCCGGCAGAGAACCCTACGCAATCCGATCCGCGCCAGCGGCATCGGTCTACACAGTGGACAGAAAGTGTTCATGTCGCTGCTGCCCGCGGGGCCGGACACCGGCATCCTGTTCCGCCGCGTGGACCTGAGTCCGCCGCGGGAAGTGCCGGCGCGGGCGGTCGCGGTCAACGAGACCACGCTGTCGAGCAACCTGGTGGTGGACGGGGTCAAGGTGGCCACGGTCGAGCACCTGATGTCGGCCCTGGCCGGCATGGGCATCGACAACTGCGTGGTGGAGCTGTCCTCGCCGGAAGTGCCGATCATGGACGGCAGCGCCGGGCCCTTCGTGTTCCTGATCCAGTCGGCCGGCGTCCACGAGCAGGATGCGCCGAAGCGCTTCCTGCGCATGAAGCAGCCGGTGGAGGTTTCGGACGGCGACAAGTGGGCGCGCCTGGAGCCTTACGAGGGCTTCCGCCTCAGTTTCCATATCGATTTCGATCATCCGCTGCTCAAGTCCACGGCGCAGCAGGCCACGGTCGATTTTTCGACCAGCGCCTATATCCGCGAGGTCAGCCGCGCCCGCACTTTCGGTTTCATGCGCGAATTCGAGTTCCTGCGCTCGCGCCGCCTGGCGCTGGGCGCCAGCCTGGAAAACGCGGTGGCGGTGGATGAGTTCCGCGTGCTGAACCAGGACGGGCTGCGCTACGACGACGAATTCGTGCGCCACAAGATCCTCGATGCGGTGGGTGATCTGTACCTGCTCGGCCAGCCGCTGCTGGGGGCCTACACCGCTTTCAAATCCGGCCATGCTCTCAATAACAAGCTGGCGCGGGCGGTGCTGGAGGACACTTCAGCATGGGAAACGGTGATCTTCGAGGACGAACGCGCCGCAGCCCCGGCTTTTTACACAAAAGCCGCCGCAGCCCTGGTTTGAAGTTTGGCGCTACGGCCAATCGGGGGTGTTTCTCCGTTAGGCTGAATTGGCCCAAAACGGGTAGGCGAGCAGACCGGGCTGTCGCCCGATTGTTTCAAATCTGCAATACAAGTATTTGTAAGCGTTGATTTAGTTGCATGACGCGCAAATCATGATGCTTGCCCGGGGTTGCGCCCTTTATTGGCGCACCCAAGCTTGCATCCAGGTCAATACCCTGTTTAGACTGACCAAAATCTAACCGCTCCTGGCGGGCGGGTTTATTTTCACTTCAACTTTTGTAGTGGCCAAACCAAGGCGCTGGCGCAGGAAATGGATCAATTCTTGCTGCTTGTAGCGAACTTGAGTCAGAGCGGCGGCTGAAGCGGCATAAATGATCAGAGTGCCGTCACGCTCGTTGGCTATTGTCAGGGAAGAAGCCAGCGGTTCGCCCGCCCAGTCACGTAGCGCGGATTGGATTTCCGCCAGTTGACGGGCGCGGGCCAGCACGCTGTGCACAGAGGAACCAGGTTCGTCTAGACACGCGCCGATGCCTTTTGCGTCGGGCTCCCGAGGGGGCTTCATCAGCTTTGCGGGGTAGGTTTGTAGGAATGGATATTATTTTAGTCAGTCACGCACGCGGCCGTACATGGCGCCTGCGCCTGGAACCGCGGAACATCTTAATCTGGCTGCCGGCGGGCATCTGTGCGGTAGTTCTCCTTGGCCTGTGCTTTTCGGCCGGGTGGATGCTGCGCCCGGAAGGCGGGCTGCTGCCGGCCAATGTAGTGAGCCAGTGGGACAGCCAGTTGCAGGTGCAGCGCGGCGAGTTGCAGACCGCCCGCAGCAAGGCCGCGGAAGACGCCAACGCGTTGTCGCGCCGTATTGCCGAGTTACAGGCCTATGTGATGCGCCTGGACGCCGCCGGCAGCCGCATGACGCAAATTGCCCATATCGACCCGTCCGAGTTCAATTTTGACAAGCCGCCCCCCATGGGCGGCCCGGAAGTGCAGATCGGCAACCAGCCCGGACAGCCGGTGGCGCTGGCCGACGTGCTCGGTTCGCTGGACCAGTTGCAGCAGCAGCTGACCGACCGCGAGCGGCAGATGCGGGTGCTGGAAGACCTGCTGCTGGCCGGCAAGCTGGAGAAGGAAGTGCGGCCTTCGGGCTGGCCCATCAGCGGCGGTTACATCACCTCCGGTTTCGGCGTGCGTACCGACCCCTTCACCGGGCTGCGCGACTACCATCCGGGCATCGATTTCGCCGCCGCGGAAGGCTCGCAGGTCATGTCGGTGGCCGCCGGTATCGTTACCGGGGCGGGCGAGCGCAACGGCTACGGCAACCTGGTCGAAATCGACCACGGCAACGGCTACGTCACCCGTTACGGCCACAACGAGAAGATCCTGGTCAAGGTCGGCGACCGCGTCCGCAAGGGCCAGGCAGTTGCCCTGATCGGCAGCACCGGCCGCTCCACCGGGCCGCATGTGCACTTCGAAGTGGTGTTGAATGGCACGGTGGTCAATCCCGAGCAGTACATACAGGCGGCCAGATAGGTCGTCCCTGACAAGCACCGGGCCAGAAGTCTGTCGTCCTGACAAACACCGCGCCATCCATGGCGCGGACTGTTGAAACAGGCTAGGTCCTGGAAGGCCCCGGATTGATTCCGGGGTTTTTGCTTTGGAAGGGGCGCATCCCGGGTGGTTGGCGCTTTACGCCCTTGAACCCGTCAACATTGCCGCAACCCTTATCCCCTATAATCCGCCTTCCGTTCGGACGCGGCCGGCTAGCGGCTGGCCGATCCTCCCCCAGAATCAGACAGATCATGGCTTCCTTACTCACGCGCATCTTCGGCAGCCGCAACCAGCGACTGGTCAAAAAACTGCAGGGCCTGACGGGTCAGGTCGGGGCGCTGGAGTCGCGCTACCAGGCGATGAGCGACGCCGACCTGGCGGCGCAGACCGGGCTGTTCCGCGAGCGCCTGGAGAAGGGCGAGACGCTCGACGGGCTGATGCCGGAGGCCTTCGCGGTGGTGCGCGAGGCCGGACGGCGTGTGCTGGGGATGCGCCATTTCGACGTGCAGCTGATCGGCGCGGCGGTGCTGCACCAGGGCAAGATTTCCGAGATGCGCACCGGCGAGGGCAAGACCCTGGTGGCGACGCTGCCTGCCTATCTCAATGCGTTGACCGGCAAGGGCGTGCACATCGTCACCGTCAACGATTACCTGGCGCGGCGCGATGCGGAGTGGATGGGACGCATCCACCGCTTCCTCGGTCTCAGCGTCGGTGTGGTGGTGCCGAACCAGTCGCAGCAGGAGAAGCGCGCCGCCTATGCCGCGGACATCACCTACGCCACCAACAACGAGCTGGGTTTCGATTACCTGCGCGACAACCTGGCCTTCACCCCGGCCGACAAGATGCAGCGCGGTCACGCCTACGCCATCGTCGACGAGGTCGATTCGATCCTGGTGGACGAGGCGCGCACGCCGCTGATCATCAGCGGGCCGACCGACGACGATCCCGAACTCTGGCGCAAGCTCAACCTGCTGATTCCGCGCCTTGTGGCGCAGAAGGAAGAGGAAGGTCCGGGCGACTTCTGGGCCGAGGAAAAGAGCAAGCAGATCCACCTCTCCGAGGCGGGCCACGAGCGGGTCGAGGACCTGCTGCGCGAGATCGGCCTGCTGGGCCCGGATGAGAGCCTGTACGACGCCAGCCGCATCGTGCTGGTGCATCACCTGAATGCGCTGTTGCGTGCGCATCACCTGTACAAGCGCGATGTCGAGTACATCGTTGAAAACGGCCAGATCATCATCATCGACGAGTTCACCGGTCGCAAGATGACCGGGCGGCGCTGGTCGGACGGCCTGCACCAGGCGGTGGAAGCGAAGGAACGGGTGCCGATCCAGCAGGAAAACCAGACGCTGGCCTCGATCACCTTCCAGAACTACTTCCGCCTGTACAAGAAGCTGTCCGGCATGACCGGTACCGCCGACACCGAGGCCTTCGAATTCCAGAGCATCTACAACCTGGAAGTGGTGGTGATCCCGACCAACCGGGACATGATCCGTCAGGACCGGGGCGATCTGGTCTACGGCACGGCGAAGGAGAAATTCGACGCCATCATCCAGGACATCATCGAGGTCAACCAGCGGCTGCAGCCGATCCTGGTGGGCACGGCCTCGATCGAGACCTCGGAGTTGCTGTCCGGCCTGCTCAAGCAGCGCAACATCCGGCACGAGGTGCTGAACGCCAAGCAGCACGACCGCGAAGCCGAGATCGTGGCGCAGGCGGGACGCCCGGGCGCATTGACCATCGCCACCAACATGGCGGGCCGCGGCACCGACATCGTGCTGGGCGGCAACCTCGATTCCGAACTGGCTCTGTTTCCCGAGGACGACCAGGCGGGACGTGAAGCGGCCAAGGCGGAATGGAAGAAGCGGCACGAGCAGGTGGTGGCCGCCGGCGGCCTTTATGTGATCGGTTCCGAGCGCCACGAGTCGCGACGCATCGACAACCAGCTGCGCGGCCGTTCCGGCCGCCAGGGCGATCCCGGCGCGACACGTTTCTACCTGTCGCTCGACGACACGCTGATGCGCATCTTCACCCCGCCGCGCATGCGCGCGCTGCTGCTCAAGCTGGGCATGCAGCAGGGCGAGGCGCTGGAGCATCGCATGGTCAGCAATGCCATCGAGACGGCGCAGCGCAAGGTGGAAGCGCACAACTTCGACATCCGCAAGAACCTGCTGGAATACGACAACGTCGCCAACGACCAGCGCAAGGCGGTGTACGAGCTGCGCGACGAGTTGATGACGGCGCAGGACGTGACGCCCTTGCTGGACGACGTGCGCGCCGACGTGGTCAACGCGGTGGCCGACGCCTACATCCCGCCGCAGACGCCGGAAGAGATGTGGAATCTGGCCGGTCTGGAAGAGACCCTGGAACGCGACTTCGGCCTCAAGCTGCCGGTGGCGCAGTGGGCCGAAACCGACAAGACGCTCGACGACAAGGGCATCCGCGGCAGGATCCTGGAAGCGCTGGGCGCCGCTTATGCGGAGAAGAAGCGCAGCAACGGCCCGGCGCTGGAGCATGCGGAGAAGGTCATCACCCTGCAGATCCTCGACCAGTTCTGGCGCGAGCACCTGGCGGCGATCGACTACCTGCGTCAGGGCATCCATCTGCGCGGCTATGCGCAGAAGGACCCCAAGCAGGAATACAAGCGCGAAGCCTTCAACATGTTCAACGAGATGCTGGTGCGCTTCAAGCACGCCGTGATCTCCAACCTGGCGCGCGTGCAGATCCTGTCCGAAG
>JAQGNS010000522.1 GCA_028291705.1 Nevskia sp. | reverse complement strand
GGGGGGGCACAACATGGCATTTCGCATTCTGGTCGTGGGCGGCACCGGGCAAGTCGGGTCGGCACTGGTGCGGGCCTTGCTCGCCACCAGCGCGTGCACGGAAGTGGTGATGATCAACCGCCGGACGATCTCCCTTGCCGCCGATGCGCGTCTGCGCCAGGTGGAGATGGATACCGGCGCGGCAGATTTTTCCAGCAAGATCGCCGAGCTTGCCAAGGCCTGCAGCGCACAGGGTGAGCCCCAGGGTGAACCCTTGTATGCCGCATCCTGTATCGGCATCGGTAAGGGGAGTCAGCAATGGAGCGAAGAGGACATCCGGACGCTGGAAATCGGCCTGGTCGGGGCGTTTGCGCGTGGCTGCCTGGCGGCGGGAATCGAACGATTCGGACTACTTTCGGCGGCCGGGAGTAGCGCCAGGAGCTGGATTCGTTATGTCCGCATCATGGGCGAAAAAGAAGATGCGGTGCGGAGCCTCGGATTCAAACGCCTGGCAATTTTCCGCCCCGGCATCATTGCGGGTAACGCGCACACTCCGGGGTTTGTTGCCTGGCTGGGGCGTTTCGTTCCGGGATCGTTCGGGACGATTGATCAGGACGATATCGGTCGAGCCTTTGTTGGTGAATTTCTCCACGGGCAAGACGGCACGACGATCCTGGAAAATGCCGCGATGAAGCAACGATCGCGGGCGCAATAAGCGTGGCGCATTGCGCCGAACTTGGAGTGCCTTCATTTGGCGCAATGCGCTACGCTTATTGCGTCCTACGAGTTTTGGGTGGGGCAGCAAGTATGTAAGACGCTGTCAGCGCAACGCCGATTGCAAGGGTTGATATATCGCCAAGGACATTTTGATATGGCGTTACAATTCCGGGCGGAGCGCGCAGGCATGCAGCGATTCCGTTGCAAAGCATGAGGCCCCCGAAAGAAAGCGTGAGCAAATGACGTGCTCTTAGAACTCCGCAGGCAAGTACTGCAGCGCCGACTGCAGAACCGACAGTGAATGCTAAAGAGGCATATCCAAATATCGAAATCGGGGAGGATCGATATTGTGCCTTGCTCCAATCGGAATATTTGACTGCGAGATCGGGCCAGACGTGCACGGTTGCTGCGTCGATTACCGTTAATGCAACCCCTAGCAAATACACCAAGCAAGCGATCTGCACGACTCTACGATTCATATGGCTGCCCAACGCCCGCGCTCACTGGCGTCGAGCGATGGAACCCCAGTGCGTAGCTCTGGGGCGTCCGGGTGGAGCGCGTTGTTAGGCATGGAGGCTGATGAAGAGGAAAAGCGCGCCCAAAGCTGCAAAGCCGAAGCCAAGTGCGGTAGTGATAATTCCATTCGATACGGCCTCAGGACCCTCGTATAACTTGGGCATGCTACCTCGCGCAAAGACTATGATCCGTCGCTTCGCGATGCCGTTGATGCCGTAGGCCGCGAGGAGCAGACCAACAACAAAAATGCCAACAGCCGCAACTCTTTCGTCCATGCCTAACGCCGACGCTCACCGGCGGCCCGGAGTCGCAGGCGGAGAGCCGTCTGGTGGAGCGAAGGGTTATACCCCATGACTGGCCCTGGCAGCGCGGAGCAAGCGGATTGACTTAACAGCGTGAAAGGCTAGAAAAATTACCACAATTGCCAGCGCTAAATGCAAAGAAGAAATGGAGTCCCATACGAGCCGACACGCCGAAGCTAGCTCATTGGTCCAAACCCCTCCCAGTGACTTCTGATAGGAAAGGGTGAGCCTGCCCCTAATGAGGATTAACGCAAGTAAACAGTAAACCGCCGTTATGACTTGAAGCCAGACCAATAGCTCACGCAACCAAAGTGGACGAGAGATAAACAGCGAGGCCAGCCCTGCAAGAAACAATATGCCGAAAACGATAGGTGCGGCGATCATGCTATTTCGGCATAACGCTGATTAGACCGAACACGGCCGCAGCATACTTGCGGTCTAACACGGCAGTCCATTCGACAACTCCCTGATATTGCTCGGTACCGCGATATTAAGGCCGATCAATTTTTTACGACAGATGGCGCCTGCAACTCTTGCCCCAGTTCAACAGCTGGGCGGCGGTGGGTGTCTAGATTCCGGTAGCGGCTGCTCCGAGCGCAGGCTGCACTGAGTATCAGCCAATAGGGGCGTGCGCCTGTGCCACGGCTTCCGCGAGGCGGATGCCGTCGACGGCCGCCGACAGGATGCCGCCGGCGTATCCCGCGCCTTCGCCGCCTGGGTACAGGCCTTTCACATTCAGGCTTTGCAGGTCTTCGCCGCGGGTGATGCGTACCGGCGAGGAGGTCCGTGTTTCGATGCCGGTCAGTACGGCTTCCGGGGCGTCGAAGCCGCGGATCTGGCGGCCGAACGCGGGCAGGGCTTCGCGGATCGCTTCGATGGCGAAGGCCGGCAGGGCGCCGCCCAGGTCGCCGAGTTTCACGCCGGGCTTGTAGGAGGGGATGACGCTGCCGAGCGTGGTGGAGGCGCGGTCCGCGAGGAAGTCGCCGACGAGTTGCCCCGGTGCTTCGTAGGTGCTGCCGCCGAGCAGGTAGGCCTGTGACTCGAGCTGTTCCTGCAGCGCCAGGCCGGCCAGCGGGCCGTCGGGGTAGTCCACCTCTGGGGTGATGCCGACGACGATGCCGGCGTTGGCGTTGCGCTCGTTGCGCGAGTACTGGCTCATGCCGTTGGTGGCCACGCGGTTGGGCTCCGAGGTCGCCGCCACCACGGTGCCGCCCGGGCACATGCAGAAGCTGTAGACCGAGCGGCCGTTGGCCGCGTGGTGCACCAGCTTGTAGTCGGCCGCGCCCAGCTTGGGATTCCCGGCGAAGCGGCCGTGTCGCGCGCGGTCGATGAGGGACTGCGGATGCTCGATGCGGAAGCCGAGCGAGAAGGGCTTGGCCTCCATGTAGACTGCGCGGCGGTGCAGCAAGCGGAAGGTGTCGCGCGCGCTGTGGCCGACGGCGAAGATGGCCTGGTCGCACTCGATGGTTTCGCCGCTGGCCAGGACCACGCCGCGCAGATGGCCACCCTCGATCAGCACATCGGTGACGCGCTGCTCGAAGCGGATCTCGCCGCCCAGGCGCTCGATTTCACGGCGCATCTTCTCGACCATGCTGGCCAGGCGGAAGGTGCCGATGTGCGGCCTGGCGGCGTAGAGGATTTCCGGCGGCGCGCCCGCTTTCACGAATTCCTGCAGCACCTTGCGCCCGAGATAGCGCGGGTCCTTGATCTGGGTGTAGAGCTTGCCGTCGGAGAAGGTGCCGGCGCCGCCTTCGCCGAACTGCACGTTGGACTCGGGGTGGAGCACCCCGCGCCGCCACAGGTCCCAGGTGTCCTTGGTGCGCTCGCGCACGGCCTTGCCGCGCTCCAGCACGATCGGTCGGAAGCCCATCTGCGCCAGCACCAGGCAGGCGAAGATGCCGCAGGGGCCGAACCCCACCACCAGGGGACGCCGCGTTCCGGCCGGGGGCGCGGTGGTGACGAAGCGGTAGTCCATGTCCGGCGTCGGACTGACGTTGCGGTCGCCGCGCAGGCGCCCCAGGAGTGCGGCCTCGTCCGTCACTGCCACGTCCACGATGTAGACGAACTGCAGGCCGAGCTTCCTCTGGCGCGCGTCGTGGCTGCGCTTGAACACGGTGAAGGACTTCAGCTCGCCTTCGCGCAGCTTCAGACGCCGGGCGATGGCCGGCTCGAGCGCGTCGTCGGCGTGGTCGATCGGCAGGTTCAGTTCGGTGAGTCGGAGCATTGCTGGGGCAACAGGGCGTGATATCCGCCTATTATGATCGGATTCATGCCCTGGGACCTCACCATTGCCGGGCACCGTCGCGGGTCGGCCAGGCTTGCGCCGCCGGATGGATCCGGCGGCAGTGGAGATTCAAGCGGGTAGCGATCCGAGGAATTGCAGCCGCGCCCCAATCAGGCAGTTTTTCTGACCTTCAGGCACGCGGGGTAATTTGCGCATAGCGCGCCGGCATGCCCACGCACGCGGGCGATGGTGGCTTCCGGCTACTCTCCGCGCAGGTGGCAGGCGCAGCCATCGCCGTGGCGGTGTTCGGGCTCCAGCACGTCTTCCGGCTGGTCGTTGGCCGCGGGCTCGCCGCGCCCGGGCCGACTGAGCGCTTCGGCCTCCATGCGGGACAGCAGGTAAGCGTCGCGCTGCGCGCGGGCATAGGCGAAGCTCATCAATTCAACCCCGCGCGGGCTTCGCGCGCCGTCGCCACCATCACGCGCAGCGCGGCTTCGGTTTCCGGCCAGGCGCGGGTCTTGAGGCCGCAGTCCGGGTTCACCCACAGACGCTCGGCGGGCACCACGGCCAGCGCGCGGTCGAGCAGGGTTTTCATCTCACCGGCTGCCGGCACGCGGGGCGAGTGGATGTCGTAGAGGCCGGGGCCGATGTCGTTCGGGTACTTGAACTCGGCGAAGGCGTCCAGCAGCTTCATGCGCGCGCGCGAGGTTTCGATGGTGATGACGTCCGCGTCCATCGCCGCGATCGACGGCAGGATGTCGTTGAACTCCGAGTAGCACATGTGGGTGTGGATCTGGGTGTCCGGCCGTACGCCGGAAGCGGTGATGCGGAAGGCCCGTACCGCCCAGTCCAGGTAGACCGGCCATTCGGCCTTCTTCAGCGGCAGGCCCTCGCGGATCGCCGGCTCGTCGATCTGGATCACCTTGATGCCCGCCGCTTCGAGATCGCAGACCTCGTCGCGCAGGGCCAGGGCCAGCTGCAGGGCGACGTCCTTGCGCGGCAGGTCGTCGCGCACGAAGCTCCAGAACAGCATGGTGATGGGGCCGCTGAGCATGCCCT
>JAQGNS010000492.1 GCA_028291705.1 Nevskia sp. | reverse complement strand
GCCTTGCTGCCGCCTGCTCATACGCCGCAACGGGGCGTATGCCGATGGTCAGCGCCGTGGTTACCGCCCCACCCTGCGCCATGCCGGCACGCTGCCAGGCCCGAAGCCCGCCGAGTTTGGCTTCCAGATCCCACAGTGCCGCATCCAGGGCATTGCGGGCACCGCCCGCGGGCATCAGGAGCAATAACTCCTGACGGTCTGCTCCTTCCTGTATCGCCTCGCTGACGCGTCCGATGTCCACCATCAATGTCGCAGGTGTTTCGCCCCTGTAAGGCACGCCGACGGCCTCGCCGCGCCCCACCACACCCTTTTCCGAAAGCTCCACGACGACGGCGTCCACCATGCTTTGCGAACCCCGCGCGATGACAAAAGGCTCCTTCATGCGCCAGGAGCGCGCATAGGCTTTGAGAGTGCGCTTCATAGAGCCAGAATCCTTTGCACTACCCCGTCGAGCGGCGTCTTCAGGGGATCGAAGCAGGGCAAGCCCAGCCTCTGTTCGGTGTCCGCTAGCAGGCTGGCGCGAGCCGCGGGATCGAGCGCTGAGGTATTGAAGGAAATGCCGACCATGCGCACAGCCAGATTGGTCAGGCGCGCCGCCTCCAGGTAGCGTTCGATCGCTACGTCCAGTGGGGGCGTCGGAAAGTCCGGAAAGGCAAACAGCCGGGTACGGGCCGGGTCATGGCACAGCACCAGCGCGTCCGGCTGCGAGCCATGCACTAGGCCGAGTGTCACGCCGGCGTAGGCCGGATGAAACAGCGAGCCCTGGCCTTCGACGATGTCCCAATGCTCGGGCGCAGCATCGGGCGAAATGCATTCCGCAGCACCGGCACAGAAATCCGAGACCACGGCGTCCAGCGGGATGCCGCTGCCGGCGATCAGGATGCCGGTCTGCCCTGTGGCGCGGAAGTCCGCATCCACGCCGTGATCGTGCAGCGCATTGGTCAGGGCCAGCGCCGTGTATTTCTTGCCCAGTGCGCAGTCGGTGCCTACCGTCAACAGGCGCTTGCCGCTGCGCTTCCGGCCACTGCCGGTGGGCAGTCCCGCCGGCGGGCGGCGTACATCGACCAGCCGCACGCCCCTCGCACCTGCCGCCTGCGCCAGGCCGGGGACTTCGGCCAGAGGCGTATGCATGCCGCTCACGATGTCCAGACCGGCCGCGACCGCCTCGAACAAGGCCGGAATCCAGGTCGTGGAGACCCGGCCACCCACCGGGGCGATGCCGATCACCAGCGAGGCCGCACCCTTGGCGGCCGCAGCTGCGGGCTTGAATTCGGGCAGATCCAGGCTGACCTTGCAGCCGGGCAGACTGAATTGGCCCAGGCAAGCTTCCGCTGTCCAGTCCCTGAGACCGAAGGCGGTCTTGGCCTGGGAAAAATGCTCGGCGTCGCCCAAGAACAGGAGGTAGGGCTTGTGGACCATGATCGTTGTAGCATGGTCTGTCGTTTTTGCGGCCGGGGGGGCCACAGCGGAAGAGGATTGATCTGCGCTGGCGTTCAAGAGCGATCTCGTTTGGATAATGCAGGCGCAGTACAGCAGCCGGAGGCCCGCCGGGGCATCCGTGAAAATGCCTGAATCCTTGCAGGGGCGGCGTCATGGCCCGACGCGCTTCAAGGTCGCCGCGGCCTTTCTGGTGTTTTCCTTTATGGTCTCCCCCCTGCCGCAGGAAGGAGACTCCGGACGATCCAGGCACCCTTTCAACACGGATAAAGTGATGGAGCCCGCTGCATGACGGAAGCACAGACCGCAGGCGATTCCGGCAAATCAATTGCTGCGAAGCTGCAGGCGTTGTTTCAACCCTGGAACCGTAGCGACGCCCCCGGCCTGGTGATCGGCGTCGCGCTCGGCGGCGTGCCGGTGTTTCGTCGCGGTTTCGGGCTGGCGAGCGTGGAACACGGCACGGCCAACACGCCTGCCACCCGCATGCGCATCGCCTCGACCAGCAAGCATTTCGCCGCCCTTGCCGCCCTGCTGCTGGTGGAGGAGGGCAAGCTGGACATCGACATGCCGGTGCGCCGCTATCTGCCCGAGCTGGCAGGTCCCAGCGGCGAGCCCAGCTTGCGCCAGATGATGCAGCACAGCAGCGGGATACGCGACCCGCTGGATCTGCCCGGCTTCATGCTGTTCGGCAGCTGGTCGATGGCGTTGTGCGCGGGCGCCGGCCTGGAACTCGGCAAGCGCGTCGGCGATGCAAACTTCGCCCCCGGCGAGCGCATGGTCTATAACAACCAGGGATACCATCTGCTGTCGCTGGCAATCGAACGGGTCAGCGGCATGCCGTTCGCGGCGTTCCTCAAGCAACGCGTGCTTGCGCCTCTGGATATGGCCGACACCGAACTGCAGTTGAGCGATATGCAGATGGTTCCGGGAATCGCCTCGTTCCACCTCGCGCAGCCCGACGGCAGCTACCGCCGCGGCATCTATCCGAGCGAGGAACTGACGGGTTTCGGCGGCTTGGTTTCTACCGTCGACGACATGCTCAAGTGGCTGTTGCACCTGCGCAGCGAAAAGAAAAGCGTTGGCACTCCGAAAAGTTGGGAAACCATGCTGCAACGGCCGCGCTACAGCAGTGGAGCGACGGGCGATTACTGCCTCGGCCTGGTCCGGGAAACCTACCGGGGGGTCGAAATCATCCATCACGCCGGTGCCGTAATAGGCTGCCAGTCCCAGATGCTCACCGTGCCGGCGCATCAACTGGACATCAGCGTGATGTTCAACCGCATGGAGATCTCCGCTCCGGCAATCGCGCTCAAGGTGGTCGACTGCGTGCTGAACGGCAAGCTGGCTCCCGCAGTGCCACCCTTGAATGCGGAAGGCCGCGAAAGCGTGATCGGTCGCTGGTACTCCACCGCCTCGCACCGCATGTTCGGGGTTGTTGCGTGCCCGGTGCCGCACCAGTCGCCGGTGTTGGCGCTCTCCATTCAGGACCAGCTGGGCGGCCTGCTGCGGGAAACGGATGGCGGCCTGATCATGAGCTGTTCGGCGCACGGTGCCGTCGAGCTGCGCCTGCCGACCGGTGTGCTGGGCAGGCCGGAAACGCTTGAATTCCTCGACAGCGGCCACCGCGAGCTCTTTGCGCGGCTACCCGACAGCGGGCCGTCTGTCGCCGCGCTTGCGCCGGAACTGGTAGGGCGCTACCGCTACGCCGATCTGGATCTGGAACTACGCGTCATCCTCGAACAGGACGTTCTTTATCTCGATTTGCAGCCCAGGTGCGGCACCACCCGCTTCCTGCTGACGCCGTATTCCCTGGATGTGTGCGGCTGCACGCTGCAGAGCACCTGGCCAGTCCCATTGCCGGTCGACAACTTCGCCACGACGGTGGCCGTGGAGCGCAGCGGCGGGAAGGTCAGCGGCCTGTGGCTGAACAGCTGGCGCACCAGAAACCTTTGGCTGGAGCGCTGCGCATGAGGATATTTGCCGCCACACTGGCAACCGAAACCAATACCTTCGCGGTGGTGCCGACAGGCCGCGCCGATTTCGAGGTCTACGGTGTGTACCGTGGCGACGCCAGCCGCAAGGCAGCGGATGGATTTTGCGGTGCGCAGTTGGGGCAGCTGCAACGGCTTGCGGCAGCGGATGGACACGAAGTGATCGAGAGCCTGGCGGCCTTCGCGCAGCCCGCCGGGCCGACACTGCAAAATGTCTACGAGGAATTTCGCGCGCAGATCCTGGAGGATCTGCGCGCCGCCCTGCCGGTGGACGCCGTGCAGCTGTACCTGCATGGCGCGATGGTGGCGGAGGGCTACGACGACTGCGAAGGCGATCTGATCCGGCATGTGCGCGAGATCGTCGGCGCCGGAGTGCACATCGGCGCCGAACTGGATTTGCATTGCCATTTCACCGAGCGTATGCGCATCAATGCCGACGCCATCATCTGCTTCAAGGAATATCCGCACACTGACATCCTCGACCGCGCCCGCGAGCTGTACCGCATCGCGGTCGACCATGTCGGCAGCAACATCAAGCCGGTGACGGCCGTCCACGACCCGCGCATGGTCGGCCTGTGGCCCACCACCAGCGAACCGATGCGCAGCTTCGTGCAGCGCATGAAGGATCTGGAAGGCCGAGATGGCGTGCTCTCGGTATCGCTGGGGCACGGCTTTCCGATGGGCGACGTAGCGGATTCCGGCGCGCGCTTCTGGGTCATCACCGACGGCGACGCTGCCAAGGCGGAGGCACTGGCCAGGCAGCTCGGGCAGGAGTTCTGGGACATGCGGGAGGCCTGCTCCACGCCGCGGGGCAGCGTCGCGCAGGCGCTGGATCGTGCCAACCGCAGCACGCGACATCCGGTGGTGTTGGCAGACACCGGCGACAATGCCGGCGGCGGCGCCATGGGCGACAGCACCTTCGTCCTCCGCGCGCTCCTCGATGCCGGCATCGGCAATGCCGCGCTGGCTCTCTACTGGGATCTGGGTGCCGTGCACCTGTGCAGGAGCGCCGGCGTCGGTGCCACGCTGGATCTGCGCGTCGGCGGGAAGTGCGGCCCACTATCGGGAGATCCGGTGGACCTGCGGGTCGTCGTGCGCGCCATACGCGAAAACCACACGCAGGCCGGTCTCGGCTCGCTGCACCCCCTGGGCACAGTAGTCCGGGTCGAGGCCGCCAACGGCATCGATCTGCTGCTGTGCACCATCCGCAGCCAGGTGTTCGTGCCCGAACTGTTCACCGACCTGGGCATCGAGCTGACCAAAAAGCAGATCGTGGTGGTCAAGTCGAACCAGCACTTTCATCAGGGCTTCGCACCGATCGCCGCGGAAATCGTCTACCTGCCGACGCCGGGCTCCTCCAGCACGGACTTCGCCAATATGCCCTACCGCGTGCGCAGCCTGAACTATTGGCCGCGCGTCGAAGATCCGTTCGCGGTCGAGGCCGGCCGCAATTGAGCGACAACAGCTCGCTGTCGCGCCGCCTGCTCCTGGCCTTCTCGCTGCCGGCGGTGATGCAGGGCCTGATGCATGCGCCTGAATTCCAGGTCCAGGGCATCTACGCCAAGTACACCGGGCTGTCGCTGACGGCCCTGGCGGGAGCCATACTGCTGACGCGCCTGTTCGACGCTATCACCTACCCGCTGATCGGCCATTGGTCGGACCTGAGCTTTCGTCGCAGCGGCAGCCGCAAACCCTGGATCGTGGCCGGGACGGTGGTGACGGTCTGCGGCATCTGGTTTCTGTTCCGACCATCTCAACAGCCCTCCATCACCTACTACACCCTCTGGGCCATGGTGAGTTACGTCGGCTGGAAGCTGACGGAAATCCCCTATGCTGCCTGGAGCCTGGGGCTGACGCGCGACTACGTCCAGCGGACCCGGGTGCAGCTATGGCTGACGATGGGGGCCTTGAGCGGAACCCTGCTGTTTTTCTCGGTGCCGTTCGCCGCCAAGGCGCTGGGCTTGACCGACAGCACCGAGCTGAATCTGCAAACCCTGTCGCTCACCGCCGTGCTGGTCCTGGCCTGCGTGCCGTTGATCAACCTGTATTCACTGGCCAGCGTCCCCAACGGTGAAGCGGCCTCACCGGTGCCGCGGGCCGGCAGCACCGGCAGCTGGCGCGAGCTGGTCCGCGCCATGGCAGGCAACAGGCCGCTGCTGCGCCTGCTTGCAGCGACCGTGCCGGTAATCCTGCTCAACGGCTTCAGCACCGGCACCACGTTTCTGTATGTGGACGTTTACCTGCACCTCGGCAAGCAGCTGCCCCTGATCCAGCTGGTGGGTCTTCCGCTCACCCTGCTGGGCCTGCCGTTCTGGGGTTGGCTGTGTCAGAAGTTTGAACGGCATCGGGTGTGGGCCGTTTCGCTGGTCGCCGCGGCGGCCTGCAATGGCGTCATGGCGTTCGCGCCCATCGGGCAGGCAGGGCTGTATCTGATGCTGGCGCTGTACCCGATCACGCTGTTCTGCGTGGTGTGCATGTTCATTGCCGTGCCGGCGATGATCGGAGACATCGTCGACGACGACCGGCTGCGCACCGGAGAGGACCGCGCCGGTGTGTATTCCGCCATCTACGCCTTTCTGTGCAAATCGCTGATCACGGTCGCAGGTGCCTGCGGCATTGCCCTGGTCGGGTGGTTCGGCTTCGATGCCACCGCTGGCCAGCAAAGCGCGTGGGGCGCATTCGGCATCAAACTGGTGACGGTGGGACTCCCCGCGCTGGGTTTCGCGGCGAGCGCCCCGCTGATCTGGCGGTTTCCGATCGACCGCGCACGGCAGAGGGAGATTCGTGAGGCCATGCGCGCGCTGGAAACCCGGGGCGCGGGC
The DNA here is from genome assembly GCA_028291705.1 of Nevskia sp. Taxonomy (GTDB): domain Bacteria; phylum Pseudomonadota; class Gammaproteobacteria; order Nevskiales; family Nevskiaceae; genus Nevskia. Next base: position 5,622 of record JAQGNS010000492.1, on the reverse strand, counting down.
AGCCCGCCTTTGAATCCCGGGGATCGGCAGCGGGATGTTGCCGAAGCCTAGCATGCCTCAAAGGTTCGCCAGCATGCCGGTGGGGGGCGACGTGTGCAGCATTCCCCCCATTTGTTATTTTAGCGACATGCTGCCAGCTTACGTCCTCCAACCCGCATCCCCCAGCGAAGCCAGATCCGCCGTGGTGGAACTGCAGAGCGCGCTGGATCTCGAGAGTTTCTGGAAGGCCTGCCTGAAGTTGATCGGCAGCACCCTGCCGCACCGGTCCTGCAGCCTGTTCTTCAACATCGTCGATTTTCAGCCCACGGACGCGCGGCATCATGTGCTGCAGCCGCGCAAAGCCGATTATGTTCCCGCCACCAGCCTGACGGTATCCGGCCCTTTCCTCGCCCGGCATCCGCAGATCCGGATGTACACCTACTCGGAGATTGCCTCGGAAGATCCGGATGCAGCCCGCCGACGCCTGATGCAGGAGCCGGATCCGGAATGGAACGAGTTCATCCACCTGGCCTTCTGGCACGATTCGGCCCCGGAGGCGGTGCTCAGCATTCATCGCCCGCCGGATTTTTCCGAAGTCACCGAGGAAGAACGCGCCTTCCTGGAACAGCTGTACCCGATGATCGAAGCCGGCCTGCGCCGGCTGCGCCTGGTCGAGGGCGAGCAGGCCCGGCGGCAGGTCTACGAGCATTTCCTTCGCTACATGCCGTTATCGGTGTTGTTCGTGGATGGCGACAACCAGCTGCTGTTCGCCACCGCCGGGGCGGAAAAGCAATGCGCCCGCTGGAACCGCGGCCTGAAGGTCCCGGCTGCGACGGACTTTGAACTGCCGGGCAATGTAGGACGGTTGTTCAATCAGCCGGCCCTTGCCAGCAGCCAGGCGGACAGTACGGGCAAGCCGGGCATGGTGCAGCTATCGCATCCGGCCTTGAGAGGGCTTTCGGCCAGGATTGAACGCAGCTGGCATTTCCCGGGGCTGCAGTTGCGGCCGTGCTACGTCGTCACCTTTCTCGATACGCCCGCCTCCGGAGATCAGCCGACCGAACCGTCCCAGGCGGCATTGCAGATCTTGCAGCAGCTCACGCCCAGCGAACGCCGTGTCGCACAACTGGTTGGCCGGGGTCTGCGCAACGAGGAGATCGCGGATCACCTGTGCCGCTCGCGCCGCACGGTCGAATTCCAGCTCAACTCCATCTACCGCAAGCTGGGCATCAGCTCCCGCACGCAACTGGTACGGGCACTCACCTAAATCGCCGAATCGCAACTGCTGCCTCGCCATGGTGTTGGCTCCGGTGAAGACCTGACTTTATTCGACGGTTGCCGGTACGCCCGGTGAGATACGCCCTGCAAACTCCAGAATCAGCTTGCCGACGGTCTCGGCGTCTTTGACATGGGTCAGAAGGCTGGCATGCGTCGCGCCGGCAATGCAGTGATGCCGGCTCCAGGGCTGCAGTCCTGCCGCTGCTAGCCGGTCATGGCTGTTGCGCATGAAAGCAGCGGCGAGCTTTGCTCGCGGCCGCTTGCCGGCACTGATGCACAGCACCGGCAGTGTCTTCGGCAGGACCTGCGCCGCTGCGTCCTGCTGTGTCTGTCTCAGCCCACGGATCTCCGCCAGGACTGCCCGGACATGGCTGGCCCGGGACTTGGCTTTCCGCTGCGCCGTCCGCATGGCCTGCGGAACATCTTCTGCATTTGATCCGGCAAACAGCCGCAGCAAGCCGCTACGAGCCGCCAGGTAAACACCCCAACTCAGAGGGGGCAGCAGCCACAATAGTGCGCGTGGCACCGGCTGGTCATCGGGGGTGCTGTCGATCAGGACCAGGCCGGCGATGTCGCGGGAGCGGGTGGCCGCGAAATACCGCGCATAGAGGCCTCCCAGCGAATGTCCCGCCAATATCACGGGTTTCTTGATCTGCGCTGCGTCGAGCAGCGTGGACAGCCGGCCTGCAGCCTCGGCGCAGCTTGCTCCATGGCCCTCGCTGGTGCCGACGCCCGCCCGCTCGTAGCTGAGCACCCGCAGGTGCGGCGCGAGTCGTTGAGTGATCAGGTCCCAGGTTTCAAGGGTGGAACCGCCACCCGCTTCCAGCACGACTGTTGGCAGATCGGCGGGGCCGCCGCCGATCCTCACATGCATCAGGCTACCGTCTACCGCGATATGGTGATCCCCGGATATCGGTGTGGTCGATTGGCTCTGATTGGGCATAGGAGCAGACTGTGCTTGCTGAAGATGAACGCTTGGAACACCACCATCATGGACGACAATCGTGGGGCCTGCCCCGCCGGCAGGACCACGACCATTCAAAGCCAGCTGATATCACGGCAACGCGCCGGGGCATAGTGGGCGGCGGGTTCCCGATCGCGATCCTAGAAATCGGCCGAAAGCCTCAGCTGGATGGTGCGGGGGCGACTATAGACCACCGGATATCCCGCGGTGGTGAAGGTGGACTGCGCCCCCGTGTGGACCGAGACGAGCTTCTTTTCGTCGGTTAGATTATCCACCACCACGCTCAGAGCCGGCGAGAACGCCAGGTCGCTCCGCACCACGGTGAAATTGACGTTGAAGGTGTTGCGGGCATCGAGGGTGTGATCGTGGGCAATGTCGTTCCATGCCGAATTGGTGTGCAGGTATTCCAGCGCGGTCTGTGTCCGCCACGGCCCGAAAAGACGCTTGTAGGCCAGGGTCGATGCGGTCTGCAGTGTCGGCGAGTTCGGCATGGAGGTACCGACCGGCACCGCGGCCCCGGAACTGTCCGTGAACGGTACGGTGGTCTTGGCGTCGACATAAGCCGCGGCCACCTCGAACGACAGGCCCTTGATCGGCAGCAGATAGCGGAGGGTCGACTCGAAGCCGCGGCTGCGCGCAGCGCCCACATTGCCGACGTATCCTTCGAGGTTGTTCGGGGTCACCTGATTGACCTGCGGATTCTTCCAGTCCAGATAAAACGCCGTCAGATCGAAGCGCAGGGTGCGATGGAACCAGTCCGAGCGTGCGCCTACTTCGTAGTTCCAGAGCGTGCTCGACTTGAAGGTCGGCGGAAACGGGGCCAAGGCCACCGCCACGACATTGATGCCGCCGTACTGGAATCCGCGCGAGGCGCTGGTGTAGAACAGGAGATCCGGGGTCGCATGCAGCGTGATCGCCAGTTTTGGACTGAAGCCCTTCGACGAGACGCCCTCGTTGTTGGTGCTGGCAGCGGTCCCCGTGGAGAGGGCGGGAAGTATGCCGGAGGTAACGACGTTGCCGGCAACGCTCGTACGATAGACCCTGGCGCCCAGGGTGACGTTCAAGGGGCCGAGCGTCCGCGTGACTTCTCCGAACAGCGCCCGCTCGCCGGACTTCGCCGGGCTTGCCAATTGATTGGCGAGCGATACGCCCTGCGGGCTGGCGGCAGCCGAGAGCAGGCTCGGCCGCAGCTGGGCCAGCAATTGGCTGGCAAAGGCGGTGTTCGGGACGTAGATGTTGCCGAAGATATCCGCGGTGTAGGTGCTGTAGTAAGCGCCTCCCAGCCAGGTCCATGGTTTGCCGTCAGGTGAGACCAGCCGCACTTCCTGGACGAAACCATTCGCCGAGGTATCCACCAGGGCGCGGGTGACGGAGACGCCGGCCTGAGCCACTGCCTCGCCGGGCGTGTTGAAGGTCTCGTCCAGGTCGAAGCGGCTGACCTTGTGCTGGAAACTGCTGAGCGACACCAGGGTGGCCCAGTCGAAAGCATAGCGGGCGTCCAGCGCTCCGAGGCTGAAGGCACGATGGCTGGGAGAGGGACTCGGCGCGTCGTTGCGCTGGAACTGACCGTCCATCTTGGTGACGAAGTTCGACTCGCTGGCATGTGATTGCTGGTCCATGTACCAGGCGTTGATGGTCAGGTGTGTAAAGGGCTGCCATAGCGCCGACGCACGGCCGGCCCACTTGTGCGTCTGGTCGGCGTCGGGGACGTGCCGGTCGGCGGTGTTGATGTCGATCACGCCCGGATCGTGCTGCACGATGCCGGACGCGCGAAATGCCAGGGTGCGGCCCAAGGGCACATTGAGCGCCGCTCCATAGGTAGGCTCGGCACCGCCACCCTTCACCGAAACCCATTCCGCGAAAGACTTGCCCTCCCATTGTCCCAGTACCGGCGTGTTGGGAACATAGCGGATCATGCCGGCAAGCGAGGACGCTCCGAACAGGGTGCCCTGCGGCCCCTTGAGGACTTCGACCGTCTTCATGTCCCAGGGATCGGGGTCGATGAGGGTGTAATTGCCGAACGGATCCGAAAGCGCAATGTCGCCGAGGACCGTTCCGACGGTCTGGTTGGTCGTATTGTCGGGACCGACGCCGCGGATGGCGAGTTTGCTCGGCGAGTCCGCGGTTGCCTCCGCCAGCTTGATACCGGGGACCAGATCGATGAAGTCCTTCAGTTCGCGGGCCCCTTTCTCCTCGAGCTTGGTGCCGCTGATGACGTTGATGGTGCTAGGCACGTCCCGCACCGATTGCGCCCGCTTGGTCGCCGTCACGATGACCTCGTCGAGCTTGGCGGGAGCGGCCTGGGGTGCGTTCTGTGTCTGGGCTACCGGAATGGCAGCAATACCTGCCCCCTGCGGCGTGGCGGTAGGGAGAGAACTTCCCGCATGGGAAGGACCGGTCGACTTCGACGGTGAGGCAGCGCTTCTGGCAGGCGCGGCACCAGCCGGCGGAGATTCCGTCGCGGCTTGCGCCATACCCGGCAGAGCGGCGACCAGGCACGCTGCAACCACAAAACGGCTTTTGACCACATTCATCGTCATGTCCTGTATTTTTGGACTGAGTTGGACGATGTCGAGCCCATCGTTCGCATCGGAGCTACGTAAGTAGCCGGCACGGCTGTTGGGCACGACCCCAAGCCGAGTAGATCAGGTCCGATTCGCAAACGCATCCGTGAAATCACCGTAGCCGGAACCTGTGAGTCGATGCCGAATTGCCGAAACTGCGCCCGCTCCGAGAGAGGCCCACGAGCCCTCTTTTGCAATGCTTTGCATCAATCCATTTTTCGGTATTTTCACCTATTCACCCAGTCTGATTGATGGAAGTCGCGATCCCGGCTTTTCCCCGGGACTTAAAGTCTTTCCAGTGTTTTCATGGATGCCGTGAAATGACTCCGCGAGCAAGATTCATGCTCCGCACAGCTGCTGCCGGCATTACGATTTTCGAGGATTCGATGACGACGATGGCCGACCGTGATGGTTTCATCTGGTATGACGGCGAACTGGTTCCCTGGCGTGATGCCACCACCCACGTCCTGACCTATACGCTGCATTACGGTGCCGGCGTCTTCGAAGGCGTCCGCGCCTACGCCACGCCCAAGGGCACCGCCGTCTTCCGCCTGGAAGAACACACCCGGCGCCTGTTCAACTCGGCCAAGATCCTCGGCATGAAGATTCCCTTCACGCCGGAGCAGGTCAACGAAGCCACGCTGGAAGTGCTGCGCGCCAACAAACTGAAGGAAGCCTACATCCGGCCGATGGTGTTTTACGGCTCCGAAGGCATGGGCCTGCGCGCCGACAACCTCAAGGTGCACCTGATCATCGCCGCGTGGACCTGGGGTGCCTATCTGGGCGCCGACAACGTCGAGCGCGGCATCCGCGTCAAGACCAGTTCCTACTCGCGCC
>JAQGNS010000471.1 GCA_028291705.1 Nevskia sp. | reverse complement strand
CTCGGCAGCGGAATGGCATAGCTGTCCGGCCCCACGCCAACCAGCAGGGCCTGCGACACCGCCAGCGTCAGCGGCAGGCGCAGCAGGAAGCGCGTGCCCTTGCCCACTTCGGAACGCAACTCCAGCGTGCCGGCCAGCTGCTTCACCTCGCTCGCCACCACGTCCATGCCGATGCCGCGGCCGGCATCCTGGGTCAACTTCTTGGCGGTGGAGAAACCGGGTTCGAAAATGAAGCGGGCCAGGTCGTCGTCGGAAAGCTGCGCCTCCGCCACCATCAGGCCGCGCTCGATCGCCTTATGGCGGATCGCCATGAAATCCAGACCGCGGCCGTCGTCGGATAGTTCGACCAGCAGCTGCGAGCCCTCGCGCGACAGCCGCAGGTTGATGGTGCCGACCACCGGCTTGCCGGCCAGCGCGCGCTCCGCCGGGTCCTCGATGCCGTGCACCACGGCATTGCGCAGCAGGTGCTCCAGCGGCGCGGTGATGCGCTCCAGCACGTGGCGATCCAGCTCCGCCTCGACGCCCTGGAATTGCGCTTCCGCCTGTCGGCCGTTCTCCAGTGAAGTCTGCCGCACCACGCGCAGCAGGCGCTGCACTTGGCGCGAGAACGGCACCATCAGCGTGCCCATCAGGCCCTGCTGCACCTCGGTGGTGATGCGGCTCTGCTGCAGCAGCAGCGTGTCCGACTCGCTCACCGCTTCGTCCATCGTCGACTGCAGCGAGGACAGATCGCTGATCGACTCGGCCAGGGTGCGCGACAATTCCTGCATGCGCGAGTAGCGGTCCATTTCCAGCGGATCGAAATCCTGGCTGTACTGATCCGGATGCGCGCCGAAACCGCGGCCGCGCGCCGCGATCTGCGCCTCGGTCTCGATATCGAGCATGCGCAACTGCTCGCGCACGCGCACGATGGTCTGCGCCATTTCCGCCAACTGCGTGCGCATATTGGTGTTGCGCTCTTCCAGGCGCGAGCGGTAGATCGAAATCTCGCCCGCCTCGTTGAGCATGGTGTCCAGCGCATCCACCGAGACGCGCGCCGTTTCCGTGCGCGCCAGGGCAAAGCCGCTGAGATCTTCCTCCGGCCGCCAGAACAGCTCCGGCGCCCATTGGCCGGCGGCAGGCACCACCGCCACCGTGGGTGCTTCAACCAGCGCTTCCTGCGCCACCACCTCGGCCGCCAGCGGACTGACCAGCAGCTCGGCCTGGCCGCGGCGGATCTGGTCGTGCATGGTCTGCAGCCGGTCCAGCTCGCCGCGCATCTGCACGAAGGCGGCGGTATCCGGGAACTCGCCGGCGGCGAGCAGCGCGTTGACGCGGCTTTCCAGCTCATGCACCACATCGCCCATGGCATCGAGACCGGCCATGCGCGCACCGCCCTTGAGCGTATGCAGAGCGCGCTGCACATCGCGCACCGGCTCGGTGTCATCGCCGTTCTGCCAGCCCTCGAAGCCGGTATCGAGCTGCTCCAGCAGTTCCGAAGCCTCGGCCGAGAAAATATCGGTGATCTCGTCGTCGAGCGTGCGCTGTTGCTCGTCCACAAAAGTATTGCGGCCGGTCACCGCCGGCGGCGGCGCGATGGTCTGCTGCCAGGCGGGCGCTTCCAGCACCACCGGCGGCTCAGGCAAGGGTCCGGGCTGGAATTCCGACACCGGCATTTCATGCACGGCCGGCTCTTCCAGCTCGCTCACTTCAATCAGCGGCAGCGGCTCTTCCTCGACCACCAGGATCGGCGGTGCGGGAGGTGCGGGCGCGAAGACGATGGGCTCTTCCGCCACCAGGAAGGATTCCATCTCCACCGGCGGCAGCGGCTCGGGCGATGAAGCTTCCAGCGGCGCAGCATGGAAGATGTCCTCGACCGGCGGGAAGCTCAGCGACAAGGGCGCATCGGCAAGCACCGACGGCGCGTCCACCGGGACCGGCGGCGTTTCCACCAACGCCGCAGGCGTCGCTTCCACCGGCGGCGGCGCTGCCGCGGCCAGCGGCGTGTTGAGCAGCATCGCATCGATTGCCGCCAGCGCCGGCCCCGCATCGAGCGGGCGCCCGCGCTGCAGATCGCTCACCAGCTGATGCAATTCGTCGAAGCCGACGCCGAGCGGCGTCTGCAGTGTCGCGGAAGACAGTTGCGCGTCCTCGGCGAACAGGCTTTCCAGGTGGTGCGCCACCGTGCCGATGGCATCGGCCCCGGCAGTGCGCGCGCTGCCCTTGAGCGTATGCAGGGCGCGCTTGAGTTCGTTGGCGGCATCGGTGTAAGTGGGATCGCGCCGCCACACCTGGAGGTAGTGCTCCATCGACTCGAGCAGTTCCTCCGCTTCCGAGCCGAAGATTTCCAGCAACTCCGCGTCGATGGTGCCGGCCGCGACGATCTCCGGCTCCAGTGGACGTTCCACCGGCTGCGCGATTTCCAGCGGCGGCGGCACATACACCGGCGCGATCGCCGGGCGCGGCAGCGCCTGCACCCGCGCCACCCACTCCGCACCGTCGCCGAGCTTGTCGCCCTCGCGGTACGCGTCGAGCTGCTGGTACAACCCTTCGACGACTTCCAGCAAGGTGGCGAAGAAACCGATGCCCGGCGCCTGGCCGCCGCGCCAGTCCGCCAGCCGCTCACTCGCCGCCTGGCCGATGCGCGTGATCGGTTCGCAACTGGCGCGTGCCGCAAGGTCGGCCAGATCGGCGAAACCGGTGCCCAGGTTGGCCGCCGCCATGCCATCGTGATTGGCGCCGGCCGGCTGTTCCGCCCAGGCGCGCGCCTGCTGCTCCAGCGCCTGCGTCGCGCTCAGCGCCTGCAGGCAGAAGGCCTCGTCGAAGGCCGGACGCGACGGCGTTGCCGCGGCGTGCGGCGCCGACGGCGGCGCCAGCAAGCCGGCAATGCGCGCCTGCCAGGCCGGAACGTCGTCGACGCCGGCATCCACCACGTCCACCGACTCGATCCAGCCGCGCAGGGTCACCAACGCGTCGGCGATCAGCGGCAGGCCCAGCGCCGGCAGCGTGCGCCCTTCCAGGCGCAGCGTATTGAACAGGGACTCGAAGGCGGCGGCGAGCTGGCTCACGCCTTCCGCATGGATCACCGCGGCGCTGCCGCGCAGCGTATGGAAAGCGCGGATCACTTCCGCATCCGCCTCGAAGCCGTTTTCGCGCGGGTCCTGCGCTTCCAGCCAGCGGCGCACCAGGCCCAGACGCTCGCGCGCATCCTCGCGGAACACCGCCAGCATGTCCGGCTCGGTGCTGGCCTTGGTCGAAGCCAGCCTGGTGGCACTGTCGATCAGCGAGGCGACAGCCGGATCCTCCACGCCGATGCCGACGCCGTCGCGGAAATTCTCGACCAGGCCCGGCAGCAAGGCTACCGCCTGCTCGATGGTCTGCAGCACCGGCGCGCGCACCGACAGGGCGCCTTCGAGGCAGCGGTTGAGCATGTTCTCCACCGCCCAGCCGAACTCGCCGATGCGCATGGCGCCGACCATGCGGCCGCTGCCCTTGAGCGTGTGGAAGGCGCGGCGCACCTCGCCGATCACCGCGCGGTTGCCCGGCTCGCGCCGGAACGCCGGCAGATGGCGCTCCAGCTCGGTCAGTACTTCGCCGGCTTCCTCGATGAAGATCTCGCGGATTTCCGGGTCGATGCCATCGCCCACCGGCGCCGAGGCCGGCGCCGGCACCACGGGCGCGGCCGCAACCGCTTGCACGGCCTCGGCCAACTCCGCCGCGGCCGCATCGGCCGGCGCGGCGACTTCCGCCGCGCGGAAATCGAGCCGCGAAATATAGCTTTCCAGGTCGTCGAGGATGCGGCCCGGCTCCGGCAAGCCGTCGCGCAGCGCCTCCAGGTAGACCTCGACGCAGGAGATCGCATCGGCGAAGCGCTCGAACTCGGCGCGGCCGTCCTGCGTGCCGAGCAGCGTGCCCAGCCGCACGTAATTCTCCAGCTTGCGCACCTGGGTGCTGGCGCGCATGTGGTCGAGGATCATCAGACCCGCGGCCACTTCGTTGAGCATGCGTGGCGCATCGCCGAAAGCCGAGGCGTCGCCGTTCTTGAGATAGACGTCGAAGCCGGCCTTGAGGTGCGCCAGGTCGACCAGCGATTCACGCAGCAGCGCCTTGGTGCTTTCGCGCAGGTCCTGCGCGTGCGGCACCTCGGCCTCGATCTCGGCATAGGGCCGCTCCGGCTCGGTGCCGTGACGGCCGAGCGCGCGGAACAGCGCCTCTTCCAGGCTGTGCTCGACGCGCAGGATGGCGGTAGCCACATCCATCCAGGCCAGCACCCCTTCGGGCGGCGGATTCTCCAGCAGCCGCGCCTGGTTGAGCAGCGCCTGCTGCGGCGCCGGCAGCCCCAGCGCGCCGAGCGTATTGGCCAGCCGTTGCAAACGCTCGCGCGTCACCGCCAGGTCGCCGGTGCTGCGGCCGCCGGTGCGCACCGCCAGGTCGATGCCGTCCTTGACCTGGGCGAAGTCGCGGCCGATCTCGGTGTGGACGCGGGCCAGGATCGAGGTATTGGGTCCGCGCAGGCGCCGGCGCAGCTCGTCCATCTGCTCCAGCGCCGGCAGCAGCTCGTCGATGCGGCGGCTGGTGATGAGCGCGTGCGAGCGGTCGGTCTGGCGGCTGGCGCGGGCGATGTGGAACAGCAGTTGCTGCGGCGTGTCGCCGACATCGGCGCCGGCCGCTTCCTCACCCGCGTCGACCAGGCGCTTCAGATGCTGCCCGGCACGGCCGAACAGGCGCTTCAGGTCCAGCGAATCGAATTGCAGATCACCACGCAGGCATTCCGACAGCACCGCGTAGCCGGACCACATCTCGCGCAGATCGGGAGACGCCGAATTGACCGCCACCGCATCGGCGATCTTGCCCATGCGCGCCATCGCCGCATCGGTGTTCTGGCCGCGGAACCACTGCACGAAAGCGGTCTGGAACGTGCCCAGTTCGCGCCGCGCGATGCTCTGCACCGCTTCGCCGCCCGGGGGGCGCAGCTCTTCCGGAAGTTCCGGCAAGGCTTCCTGCTGCGCGCGCAGCTGCGCCGCGAACAGCTCCGCCTCGGTCAGCAGCGGCTTGCCGCGCGCCAGGCGCAGCTCGTTGATGCCGGGTTGCAGCACCACGGCGCGGTCGCTCTCGCCGTGCGCCAGCAGGTCGACGTAATCGGACAGGTGCAGGGTGGCGCCGGTGAGCGCCGCGAACGGCTCCAGATTCTGGTCCGGCGCGTTCTGCCGCATCTCCTGCAGCAGTTGCAGCATCTCCTCGGCCAACGCCGCGGCGCCGAAACACTGGATCATGCCGACGGTGCCGCGCACCAGGTGCAACTCCTCGGCGGCGACGTCGAGGTGGTGCTTCTCCTCGGGCGACTCCAGGTACTGCTCGAGCGCGCCGCGGGCGCGGCTCAGGCTCTGTTCGATCTCGCCACGGACCCAATGCAGGCCGTTGGCGATTTGCGGACGCTGTCCGACCATCAGGAAATCCTCATGGTTCAGACCCCCGCCACGGTGAACGACAGGCTGCGCGTCAGCTTGTGCAGCGACAGCACCAGCCAGTTGCGTCCCTCGCGGGTAAAGCCGCCGAGCAGGTAAGGCTCCAGCTCGCCGGTTTCGCGCGCCAGCTCATGGCGCTGGTCGGACGGCGCGAACTGGCGATAACCCGCCACCTCGTCCACCAGCACGCCGGCCGGCACGCGGTCGGAGTTGAACACCAGCACGCGCTGGTCGCGGTGGTCCGAGGTGCGCGGGTAGCCCAGCATCTGGCCCAGGTCGGTCACCGGCAGCAGGCTGCCGCGCGCATTGGCCACGCCCAGCATCCAGGCCTTGGACCCCGGCACCCGGGTCACCTTGGGCACCGTGATGACTTCGCGCACGTCCTCGCGCGGCGCCACCAGCCAGTGCTCGCGCAGGCGAAAGCCCAGCCCGGTCCAGGACTGGGTCTGGCCGGCGGCGATGTCCAGCCGCGCCGCGCGCAGCCGGTTTTCCAGCGCGAACAGCAACTCGAACGGCTGCCCGACCAGACCGTAAAGGTCGGCCGCGTGGGCGGTGGGATTCACGGCGCTCATGAGAATTTATCCAGGCACGGCCTCAGCCGGCCTTCTTCCCCAGATGTGCCCGCACCGCCCCGATCAGCTCGTCCTTGGTGAACGGCTTGGTCAGGTACTCGTCGGAGCCGACGATGCGGCCGCGGGCGCGGTCGAACAGGCCGTCCTTGGAGGACAGCATGATCACCGGCGTCCTGGCGTAACGCGCGTTGTTCTTGATCAGGGCGCAGGCCTGGTACCCGTCCAGGCGCGGCATCATGATGTCGATGAAAATCAGGTCTGGCTCGTGGTCGGCGACCTTGGCCAGCGCCTCGAAGCCATCCGCGGCGGTAATAACGGCGTAGCCTTCCTTGACCAGCAGCGTCTCCGCGGTCTTGCGAATGGTCTGGCTGTCATCAATGACCATGATTTTGGCCAAAGCGATGGCGTTATCGGTTCCTGCACCGGCTGCTGCTGTGGACATGACCCCCCTCGTGCATGCTCATCCCTGACCGCCCCCAACGACCCCGTCGTGTCGCGGCTCAAGTTTGCGCAAAAATATGTTTTGCCTGCAATTTGTAGCACAACGGCGCTGCCCTGCCTATTTGCCGGCCGATCGCCGCGTTCACCCCGCCGACCGGCAATGAGTTACCCTATTGGTCTCGCATTAATCGGGCGCTCTCATGCACGACGCCGTCCCCAATCTCACTACCGCACAAACCGCGCCACTGCTGCGCTTCGAGTCCCTGCTGCTGGCGCGCGCGCCGGACATCGAAGCCTGGTTCAGGAAGCAATGGCTGAAGACCGCCCCGCCATTCTACGGCTCGGTGGACCTGCGCAACGCCGGCTTCAAGCTGGCGCCGGTGGACACCAACCTGTTCCCGGCCGGCTTCAACAACCTCAACCCGGCGTTCGAAGCGCTGTGCGTGCAGGCCATCCAGGCCGCGCTCGACCGCATCATGCCCAGCGCCTGCGGCATCCTGCTGGTGCCGGAGAACCACACGCGCAACCAGTTCTACCTGGAGAACGTGGCGGTGCAGCAGGACCTGCTGCAAAAAGCCGGCTACAAGGTGCGCATCGGCTCGCTACGCCCGGAACTGCACGCGCCGGAACTGCTCAAGTTGCCCTCCGGCCGCGAACTGCTGCAGGAGCCGATCGTGCGCAGCGGCGACAAGGTCGGCGTCGACGGCTTCGAGCCCTGCCTGGTGCTGCTCAACAACGACCTCACCGCCGGCCGCCCGTCGATCCTCGAACACCTGACCCAGCCGGTGGTGCCGCCGCTCGGCGTGGGCTGGAGCACCCGTCTCAAGACCCATCACTTCGGCATCTACCGCGACGTGGCGCGCGAGTTCGGCGCCCTGCTCGAAATCGACCCCTGGCTGGTCGAGCCGCTGTTCCGCAACTGCGGCCAGATCAACTTCAAGACCCGCGAGGGCGAGGACTGCCTGGCCGGCAATGTCGAGCTGCTGCTGGAAGAGATCAGCGCCAAGTACGAGGAGTACGGCGTCAAGGAACAGCCCTTCGTCATCGTCAAGGCCGACGCCGGCACCTACGGCATGGGCGTGATGACGGTGCGCAGCCCGGATGAAATCCGCAACCTCAACCGCGACGCGCGCAAGAAGATGGCCGCGACCAAGGAAGGCAAGGAAGTCACCGGCGCCATCATCCAGGAAGGCGTCTACACCTTCGAGCGCTGGGGCGACGAGCAGGCCACCGCCGAGCCGGTGGTGTACATGATCGACCACTACGTGGTCGGCGGCTTCTACCGCGTCCACGGCGGCCGCTCCAACCAGGAAAACCTCAACGCCCCCGGCTCCAGCTTCCAGCCGCTGGCCTTCGCCGAGCCCTGCACCCACCCGGACTGCACCAAGGCGCCGGACGCCCGCCCCAACCGCTTCTACGCCTACGGCGTGGTGGCGCGGCTGGCGCTGCTGGCGGCGGCGCGGGAAATCGACCTGGCCAACGCGCAGGAAGCCAAGGCGCCGCGCTCGGCTGTTGCGGCCTGAAGTCCAGCCCGGCGCCATGCTGAGCTGGCAGACCGCCAGGAAGCTGGCGCTGGCCCTGCCCGAGGCGGAAGAACAGCCGCATTTCGACAAGCCCTCATTCCGCGTGCGCGGCAAGATCTTCGCGACCCTGTCGGCACCTGACGCGAGGGTCACGCTGAAGCTCGCGCCCGCCGACCAGATGGCCCTGAGCATGCTCAATGGTGAGGCGATCCGCGCGGTCGAGGGTTACTGGGGGCGCCGGGGCTGGACCGAAGTGCAACTCGGCCAGGTCGGCCCTGAAGAATTGAAGAGCCTGCTGCTGCAGTCCTGGCGGCAGGTCGCACCCAAGCGGCTGATTGCCGCATTCGACAGCGAACACATCCAATCATGAGCATGACAAAAACCCTCGGCGTAGTGATGGACCCGATCGGCTCCATCAAGCCCTACAAGGACACCACCCTGGCCCTGATGCTGTCGGCGCAGGCACGCGGCTGGCAGCTGCGCTACTTCGAGCAGCACGACCTGTGGCTGCGCGACGGCATTGCCTGGGGCCGCGCCCGCCCGGTCGCCGTGTTCGACGACAGGAAGCACTGGTTCGAACTGGGCGAGCCGGAAACCGTCCGGCTGGGCGAGCTGAGCGCGATCCTGATGCGCAAGGATCCGCCGTTCGACCTGGAGTACGTCGCCAGCACCTACATCCTCGAACGCGCCGAGCAGCAGGGCGCGCTGGTGGTGAACAAGCCCGCCTCGCTGCGCGACTGCAACGAGAAGGCCTTCACCGCCTGGTTCCCGCAGTGCACGCCGCCGACGCTGTTCTCGCGCGACCTCGCCACCCTGCGCGCCTTCCACGCCGAGCACGGCGACGTCATCTACAAGCCGATGGACGGCATGGGCGGCGTCGGCATCTTCCGCGTCGGCGCGGACGGTCTCAACCTCGGCTCGGTGATCGAGCAGCTCAGCGACATGGGCCGCCGCACCATCGTCGCCCAGCGCTACCTGCCGGCGATCAAGGACGGCGACAAGCGCATCCTGATGGTCGACGGCGAGCCGGTGCTGTACTGCCTGGCGCGCATTCCCCAGGCCGGCGAAACCCGTGGCAACCTGGCCGCCGGCGGACGCGGCGAGACGCGCCCGCTGAGCGCCCGCGACCTGTGGATCGCCGAACAGGTCGGCCCGGAGCTGAAACGCCGCGGCCTGCTGTTCGTCGGCCTCGACGTGATCGGCGAGTACCTGACCGAAATCAACGTCACCAGCCCGACCTGCGCCCGCGAGATCGACGCCGACTGCCACACCGATATCGGCGGCCGCTTCATGGACGCGCTGGAGAGCCGTTTCCGGCCCGGCAGGATGCTGGGGACGCGTCTGGAATAGGCGTTTTTGGGGGGATTTTCCAGGGGTTTTCGGGGCCAGTTGGGGCAAAATTTCCTGCTTTAACAGGCTTGTAATGGCCGCGGCACCCCGGGATACTAGGCGCATGGCCGATGAAAGCTATCTCAGCAATCAATTCCTGGTGGCCATGCCGGGGCTGGAAGACAATAATTTCAGCCACTCGGTAACCCTGTTGTGCGAACACTCCGACAAGGGCGCCCTTGGCCTGATCATCAACCGCCCGACCGACCTGCGCCTGAGCGAAATGCTCGACCAGATGGGGGTGGAGCGCGGCCAGCTGTCGGGCGATCCGATCGTCTACTGGGGCGGCCCGGTGCAGCCGGAACGCGGCTTCGTGGTGCACTCCGGGCCGGGGGTCTGGGATTCCACCCTGAAGCTCGATGAAGACCTTTACATCACCACCTCGCGCGACGTGCTTGGCGCCATCGGCCGCGGCGAAGGACCTGAACGTTACATCGTCGCCCTCGGCTATGCCGGCTGGGGCGAGGGACAACTCGAAAGCGAAATCATGAGCAATTCCTGGCTCAACACACCGGTCGACGGCAGCGTGCTGTTCGGCACCCCGGCGCCGGAACGCTGGATCGCCGCGACGCGCCTGCTTGGCGTCGATGTCAGCCACCTGGCCAGCGTGGCTGGTCACGCATGACGGCTCCATCGCAGGGGTCGCTCTTTCTAGGCTTCGATTACGGCGCCAAGCGCATCGGCCTCGCCGTGGGCGATACCTTGACCGGCTCGGCGCGTCCGCTGCCGGCGGTGGCCAATGGCCGCCAGCCGGACTGGGATGCCCTGGCCAAGGCGCTGAAGGAATGGCGCCCGGCCGGCTGCGTGGTGGGCCTGCCGGTGGACCTCGACGGCCTCAACCAGGCCATCACCGTCCATGCCCGCGCTTTCGCCGAACAGTTGCGCATCCGCTACGGCGTGCCGGTGCACCTGTGCGACGAGCGCCTGTCCTCGCGCGCCGCCGACGATGAAATCCGCAACGCCCGCGCCGACGGCCGCATGAACCGCCGCACCCGCAGCGGCGACCGCGACGGCGTCGCCGCCCGCCTGATCCTGGAACAGTGGCTGGCCTCTCCCGCGGCACGCCCGGCTCCCTCCGCAGCCATTCCTTCCGCATGAGCGACAACCTGCAGATCGGGCGCGACGGCCGCCTGCGGCATTTGCTGACCATGGAAGGCCTGCCGCGCAAGCTGCTGCTGCAGATCCTCGACCAGGCCGAGCACTACGCGGCCGACCGGCGCGCCGAAGGCGCCCACGGCGACAAGAAGCATCCGCTGCTGCACGGCAAGACCGTGGTCAATCTGTTCTTCGAAGCCTCCACCCGCACCCGCACCACCTTCGAGCTGGCCGCCAAGCGCCTGGCCGCGGACGTGATCAACCTGCAGGTCAGCGCCAGCAGCACCAGCAAGGGCGAGACGCTGCTCGACACGCTGAAGACCCTGGAAGCAATGCAGGTGGACATGTTCGTGATCCGCCACGAGGCTTCCGGCGCGGCGCACTTCTTCGCCCAGCACGCCGCGCCCGGCGTGGCCATCCTCAATGCCGGTGACGGCCGCCATGCGCACCCGACGCAGGCGCTGCTGGACATGTTCACCATCCGCCGCCACAAGCCGGATTTCAGCAAGCTCAGCGTCGCCATCGTCGGCGATGCCCTGCACTCCCGCGTCGCCCGCTCGGACATCCACGCCCTGCGCATCCTCGGCGCCAAAGACGTCCGCCTGGTCGCACCGCGGCCGCTGGTGCCGACCGGCATCGAGCATCTGGGCGTCAAGGTATTCAACGAACTCGAAGCCGGCCTGGACGGCGTCGACGTGGTGATCCTGCTGCGCCTGCAGACCGAGCGCATGCTCGGCGCCTTCCTGCCCTCCACCGGCGAATTCCACCGCGACTTCGGCCTGACCCGCGAGCGCCTGGCCAGACTCAAGCCCGACGTGCTGGTGATGCACCCCGGCCCGATCAACCGCGGCGTCGAGATCGAAGGCGACGTCGCCTACGGCGAGCGCTCGGTGATCCTGGAGCAGGTGGCGCACGGCGTGGCGGTCCGCATGGCGGTGATGGCGATGATCCTCGGAGAGGCCGCATGAGCGTCCTGATCAAGAACGCCCGCATCCTCGACCCCGCCGCCGGCACCGACGCGGTCGGCTGCCTCGGCCTGCGCAAGGGCCACATCGACTACCGCGGCATCCGCGCGCCCAAGGCCGCCTACGACGAAGTGATCGAGGCCAAGGGCTTGTGGCTGATGCCCGGCATCATCGACCTTTGCGCGCGCATGCGCGAGCCCGGCCACACGCAGAAGGCGACCATGCGCTCGGAAGCGCGGGCCGCGCTGGCCGCCGGCATCACCGCCGTGTGCCTGCCGCCGGACACCCGGCCGGTGATCGACAACACCGCCGTGGTCAACCGCGTCAACCGCATCGCCAAGGCCGCCGCCGGCACCTACGTCTACATGCTTGGCGCGCTGACCAAGGGCCTCGAAGGCCAGGCCCTGTCGGAGATGAGCGCGCTGAAGCAGGCCGGCTGCGTCGGCGTCGGCAACGGCCTGGCGCCGGTGGCCAACACCCTGATCGCGCGGCGCGCGCTGGAGTACGCCTCCAGCCTGGGCATCACCGTGCACGTGGTGCCGCTGGATCCGTCGCTGGCCAATGGCGGCTGCGCCCATGAAGGCGCGGTGGCGACCCGGCTGGGCCTGACCTCGATCCCGGTTTCCGCCGAAACGGTGGCGATGCGCCAGTGGATTTCCCTGGTGGAAGACACCGGCGCGCGCATCCACTTCGGCCGGCTCAGCAGCGCCCGTGGCGTTGAACTGCTGCAATCGGCGCAGCGGCGCGGCCTGCCGGTCACCGCCGACGTGGCGGCGCACCAGCTGTTCCTCACCGACGCCGACCTCGAAGGCTTCAACGCCATGGCGCATGTCATTCCGCCGCTGCGCCAGGCGCAGGACCGCGATGCTCTGCGCGCCGCGCTGAAGAGCGGCGTCATCGGCGCCATCTGCTCCGATCACCAGCCGCACGAGGCCGACGCCAAGATCAACCCCTTCCCGCTCACCGAGCCCGGCATTTCCGCACTGGAAACGCTGCTGCCGCTGAGCCTGCGGCTGGTCCAGGACGGCGTGCTGACCCCGCTCCAGGCCGTGGCACGGCTTTCGCTTGCCCCAGCCCGGGTACTCGGCATCGAACGCGGCAGCCTGGCGGCTGGCGTCGCCGCCGACCTGGTGCTGGTCGATCCGTCCGCGGCCTGGAAGCTGAATCCGGCGGACCTGCTCAGCCGCGGCCGCAACACGCCGTTCGCGGGCGCCGATTTCAAGGGCCGCGCTTTGCGCACCTGGCTAGGCGCCTAATACGCAAACGGCGAACGCCCAGGCCGCACGCCTTGGTTTATAGTAAAGCCGCGCCATACCTATAGATCGAATCGGCGCGACTTCAAAAGGGTATTCGAAGGTTGTTTGTTAGGGAGAGGGAATAGCATGGCTCGCGTGATGGTGGTGGACGACTCGCCCACCGACAAGGCGTATCTGAAACAGATGCTGGAACGCGCCGGGTACGAAGTACTGGAAGCGGCTTCCGGCCAGGATGCCATCGACATGGCCAAGAGCCAGTTGCCTGACTGCATCGTCATGGATGTGGTGATGCCCGGCATGAACGGCTTCCAGGCCACCCGCTCCCTGTCCCGGGATCCGGCGACCGCCGCCATCCCGGTCCTGGTGGTCAGCAGCAAGAACCAGGAAACCGACCGCCTGTGGGCCCTGCGCCAGGGCGCCAAGGAATACATCGTCAAGCCGGTCAAGGAAGCAGACCTGATCGGCAAGATCAAAGCCGTGCTCGGCGCCTAGGGTCTTGCCAGACATCCGGGTCTTAAACGCATCAATTGGGGGTAGAGATGGCTGATTCACAAAGCCGACAGTCCGGTTCACGTCGTCAGTTCCTGCCGCTGGTCTTCGCCATCGCGCTGATCTTCATCGCGGGGGCCGCGTTCGGCTGGATCCAGCTCACGGAAGGCCGCGACCGCACCTGGAACGAACTGGCGCGCCAGTTCCCCGCCGACGCGGAGTCCCTGGTCACCGCCGGCCGCTCGGCGCAGCCCGACTTCGCCACCTTGAGCGCGCTGTCCGGCAACTTCGACGACAACATCCAGGCCCTGCGCCAGGGCGACAGCGCCGCCGGCATCGCCGCGGCCCCGTCCTCGGTGCAGCCGCAGGTGGAAACGCTGGCCAAGTCCTGGAGCACCATGCGCCAGTCGATCCGCGACATGCTGGCCAACGAGAAGGCCTTCACCCATATCGCGGACAACATCGACGCCATCAACGCCGCCGCTGACGCCACCACCGCCGACTACGACCAGGTCACCGCCCGCCTCGGCGCCAAGGGCTCCGGCGCGGCCACCGTCCTCGCCGCCACCCAGATGATCAAGCTGGAGCAGATCAAGTCCAGCGTCGCGCGCCTGGTCTATGCCGCCCGCTCCGCCCCGGGCACGCCTGATAACCTGTCTCGCCTGGCCGCGGACTTCGTCGAACACAACAAGCAGTTGCAGGACAGTGCCGGTGCGGACGCCGCCATCGACGCCGCGCTGCGCAAGGCCGCCACCGATTTCGCCCCGGTCGCCGCGGCGATCGGCGGCCTGGGGCAGGATTCATCTTCCATCGGCAAACTGCAGCAGGCCGCTTCCGGACTGCAGGCCAACGCCACCGACGTCATCGCCGCCTCCAAGTCGTTGGAGCAATCCCTGCTCGACGAGACCGGCAAGCGCAGCAAGCTGCTGCCGTACGTGGTGTACATCTCCGCCATCCTCGCGGTGCTGGCGCTGATCTCCTTCATCGCCCTGTTCTACGCCGGCCTGCGCTCGCGCGTGGGTGAGGCCGAGGAGAAGGACGCCAAACAGCAGCAGGCCATTCTGAATCTGCTGGACGAGATCACCAACCTGGCCAACGGCGATCTCACCGTGGACGTCACCGTGACCGAGGATTTCACCGGCGCCATCGCCGACTCGATCAACTACACGGTGCAGACGCTGCGCGGACTGGTCGGCACCATCAACCAGACCTCGGAACAGATCGTCACCTCGGCGGCCAGCACGCAGGACACCGCCCAGCGCATGAGCCAGGCCTCGGATCGCCAGGCGCGCGAGGTCGTGGCCGCCGCCAACTCGATCACCGCCACCAGCCAGCAGTTGCAGGACGTGGCCGGACGCGCCGAACGCATCGCGGTACAGGCGCAGACTTCGGTGCAGATCGCCCATAACGGTGCCAGCACGGTGGGCCGCACCATCCAGAACATGGCCGTGTTGCGCGAGCAGATCCAGGACACCGCCAAGCGCATCAAGCGCCTGGGCGAATCGTCACAGGAAATCGGCAACATCATCGAGTTCATCAACGACATCGCCGAGCAGACCAACACCCTGGCGCTGAACGCCTCGATCCAGGCCGCCATGGCCGGCGAAGCGGGCCGCGGCTTCGCGGTCGTCGCCGACGAAGTGCAGCGACTGGCCGAACGTGCCGGCTCCGCCACGCGCCAGATCGAAAATCTGGTCAAGACCATTCAGGCCGACACCAACGAGGCCATCATCTCGATGGAGCGCAGTACCTCGAACGTGGTGGCAGGCGCCAAGTCGGCCGAAGAGGCGGGCCAGGCCCTGACCCGCATCGAAGCCTCTTCGCAGGAACTGGCCAAGGGCGTGCAGGAAATCTCCGGCGCGGCGCGCACGCAGTCTGCCGAAGCCACCAAGATTGCCGGCACCATGCAGGGCATTCGAGAGATCGCGGTGCAGACCTCCGGCTCCGCCAACTCGACCGCGCAGGCCATTGGCGAGTTGAACAATCTGTCGGACAAGTTGCGGGAGTCGGTGGCGGGCTTCAAGTTGCCGGAAGGCGCGGGCGCCTAAGCGCGCACGGGCATCCGGCACAAATTCATCTTAGCCATCCCTGGCGAGACCTCGGTAGATTTCCCACCCCGGCCCGGCCATCCCTGGCCGGGCGTTGCGCGTCTCATCCCTGAGACGCGCCCTTCGGGCCCACCTGCGGCGGTCCGAATTCGCTCCAGGCGAATTCGTCGGTGCCACGCGAGTGACATTGAGTCATTCGCGCAGCCCCTCACCATGCGTGCCAACAAAAAACCCTGGCACACATGGCACGCATGGGAAAACCCGGCTGCTTAACATACCTGCGTGTTAGCAAAAATTAGCCGCCATAACCAGCGCCGACGCGACATAACGGCCCGTTTGGCGGCTTTTACGGGAACTTGCCGAAATTTTAGGCGTCTTCAAGTAAAATACCCCACCTGTCCGCGCCCGGCGGACCACCTTTTTCTTTCCCAAACGATCGCGAGCTTCCGTAAATCCATGGCTATCGCAAAAGCTTCGACTCCGAATTTCCAGGCCGACCTGGAGAAACTGTTCGGTCTCACCTCGGTTTCCTACAAGTACGAGCTGAGCAAGGAAGAGTTGTTCCACGAGGCGATCAAGAACGATCGCGGCCGGGTGCATCGTGACGGCGGCAGCAACGAGCAGAAGGCGTTTCCGACCAAGCTCGGCGTGAACGGCCCGCTGGTGTACTACACCGATCCGGACTGCACCGGGCGCCGCACCAAGGACACCTTCGCGGTGAAGTGGCCGGAGGTGGCGGACGAGATCTGGTTCAAGGCCGACCTCAGCCCCTACGATCCCGAGAAGTACCAGGCGCTGCTGCAGCGCGTGATCAAGCATCTCAACGACAAGAAGGCTTCGCTGTACGTGAAGGATGTCTTCATGGGCAGCGACACCAGCTTCGCGGTGCCCTACCGCTTCGTCGGCGAGTACGCCACGCACGCCATGTTCGTGCACAACA
Source organism: Nevskia sp. (assembly GCA_028291705.1). Classification (GTDB taxonomy): domain Bacteria; phylum Pseudomonadota; class Gammaproteobacteria; order Nevskiales; family Nevskiaceae; genus Nevskia. The sequence continues at coordinate 13,919 of JAQGNS010000471.1, read as the reverse complement.
TGTTCCCGAAGAACCTGGAAGGCGTGAAGGATGTCGACGCCCGCCGCTGGACCATGCTCAACGTGCCGAGCTTCGTCTGCGAGCCGGAGCGTGACGGCAGCCGCGCCGAAGTCGCCGTGATCATCGACGCGCGCAACAAGATCTGCCTGGTGGCCGGCCGCGCCGACTACTGTGGCGTCAACAAGAAGACCATCTTCACCGTCGGCAACTACCTGCTGCCGAAGGACGGCCGCCTGTCGATGCACTGCTCGGCCAACGTCGGCAACAACAACGACGCCGCCATCCTGTTCGGCCTGTCCGGCACCGGCAAGACCACCCTGTCCGCCGACGCCGAGCGCCGCCTGATCGGCGACGACGAGACCATCTGGTCGGACAACGGCCTGTGCAACCTGGAAGACGGCTGCTACGCCAAGCTGATCAACCTGGACAAGGAAGCCGAGCCGGTCATCGCCGCCGCCCTGTCCAAGCCCGGCACCATCATCGAGAACGTGCCGCCGCTGCCGGGCAAGAAGATGGAAGAGTGTCACCCGGACGAGCTGGACCTGAACGACGGCTCGATGGCCGAGAATACCCGCTTCAGCTACCCGCTGGATGCCAACCCCAACGTCATGCCCAACGGCCAGGGCCCGCACCCGCAGACCATCGTGCTGCTCACCGCCGACGCCTTCGGCGTGCTGCCGCCGATCTCGATCCTGGAACCGAAGGACGTGATGTACCACTTCGTCTCCGGCTTCACCGCGCGCGTCGCCGGCACCGAAGTGGGTGTGACCGAGCCGCAGCCGACCTTCTCGGCCTGCTTCGGCGGCCCCTTCATGGCGCACAAGCCCAACGTCTACGCCAAGCTGCTGGCGCAGAAGATGGAGAAGCACAAGGCGCGCTGCATCCTGCTCAACACCGGCTGGAGCGGCGGCCCGCACGGCGTCGGCAAGCGTATGTCGATCAAGCTGACCCGCGCCTTGCTCAACGCCGCGCTGAACGGCGACCTGGATCACGTCGAAACCGAAGTGCAGCCGACCCTCAACCTGAAGATGCCCAAGTCCTGCCCGGGCGTGCCGAGCGAAATGCTCAACCCGCGCAACACCTGGACCGACAAGGCCGCCTACGACGAACAGGCTTTGAAGCTGCGTGACATGTTCCGCCAGAACTTCAAGAACAAAGGCTTTGCGGCGTTCGGCATCGAGGAACGCATCTAAGCAGGCCCAGGCGGTATTGCAGTACAGTAAAACGGCCGCCGGGAAACCGGCGGCCGTTTTCGTTTGTGCTTTGCTCGTTTCAACAGTCCGGTCAGAGATGACCGGTGCCTGGGCAGGACGCCCACGGAGGAGACAAGAATGAAAGCAACGCTGATCAACCGCGTGCGTTCGACCATCGACCCGGCCAATGACCACCCTTACCTCAACGGCGCCTGGACGCCGATGATGGAAGAGTGGGACGCGGAGGATCTCGTCGTCGAAGGCAACCTGCCGCGCGACCTCGACGGCGTCTACCTGCGCAACAGCGAAAACCCGGTGCACCAGCCGTTGGGCAAGTACCATCCCTTCGACGGCGACGGCCTGCTGCACGCCATCCGCTTCCGCGACGGCAAGGCCTCCTACCGCAACCGCTTCATCCGCACCCAGGGCTTTCTTGCCGAGCAGGCCGCCGGCCGCGCGCTGTGGTCCGGCCTGGCCGAGATGCCGCCGCGCTCGGAGCGTCCTGGCTGGGGCGCGCAGGGCGCGTTGAAGGATTCATCGAGCACCGACGTGGTGGTGCACGCCGGCCGCGCACTCAGCTCCTTCTACCAGTGCGGCGCGCTGTACCAGCTCGACCCGCAGACGCTGGAGCAGTACGGCGCGGCCGAATGGAATGGCAGCTTCCCGGCGGAAGGCGTTTCGGCCCACGCCAAGGTCGATACCACGACCGGCGAACTACTGTTCTTCAACTACTCCAAGCAGGCGCCCTATATGTACTGCGGCGTGGTGAATGCCGCCGGCAAGCTGATCCACTACCAGCCGGTGCCCCTGCCCGGTCCGCGCCTGCCGCACGACATGGCCTACACGCGACGCTTCATGATCTTCAACGACTTCCCGCTGTTCTGGGACGCCAGCCTGTTCTCCCGCGGCCTGCACGTAGCGCGCATGCACGACCTGCCCTCGCGCTTCGCCTTGGTCCCGCGCCCAGGTGTAGGAGGACCCGCCGTTTCGGACACGATCCGCTGGTTCGAGGCCGATCCCACCTATGTCCTGCACTTCGTCAACGCCTGGGAAGAAGGCGATGAGGTGGTGCTCAACGGCTACCGCCAGCGCAGCCCGATGCCGCCGCCGCTGGCCGGCGCGCCGCGCGCCTACGCCATGCTGATGGCCTACACCGACCTGCACTCGCTCAAGCCGCAGCTGTGGCGCTGGCGCTTCAACCTGCGCACCGGCGCCGCCCGCGAGGAGCCGCTGGACGAGGGCATCAGCGAGTTCGGCAGCTTCAACCACCGCCACGCCATGCAGCCCAACCGCTACGTCTACAGCGCGTTAGGCGAACCCGGGATGTTCCTGTTCAACGGCCTGTGCAAGCACGATCTGCGGAACAAAACCCGGCAGGACCTGTCTTTCGGTGCGGGCGTTTTCGGCAGCGAAGCGCCGTTCGCCCCGCGCAAGGGCAGCCGCGTCGACCAGGCGGAAGACGACGGCTACCTCGTCACCTACATCACCGACATGAACCGCGACCGCTCCGAATGCTGGGTTTACGCCGCGCAGGACCTGGGCGCCGGTCCGCTGGCCAAGGTGCGCCTGCCCGCGCGCATTCCCAGCGGCACCCATTCCTGCTGGGCTACCTCGGAAGAATTGGCATCCCACTGAGAGGCACATGAACGTCAAACGCATCTTCTGCATCGGCCGCAACTACGCCGAGCACATCAAGGAACTGGGCAATACGCCGGACGAGGCCTTCGTGCTGTTCATGAAGCCGCCGTCCTGCCTGGTACCGCCAGGCAAGACCCTGGCGCTGCCCCGCGGCCGCGGCGGCGTGCACCACGAAGCCGAACTGGTGGTGGCGCTCACCGGTGGCGGCGCCGACATTCCGGAAGCCGAAGCGCTCAGCCACATCAGCCATATCAGCCTGGGCCTGGACCTGACCCTGCGCGACCTGCAAAGCGAGCTGAAGAAGAAGAGCTGGCCCTGGGAACTGGCCAAGGCCTTCGACCAGGCCGCGCCGCTGGGCGACTGGGCCCCCTATCGCCAGCAGGACCTGCAGGCGTTGGAATACACCTTCCACGTCAACGGCACCCTGCGCCAGCACGCCAGGACCAGCGACATGCTGTTCTCCGTCGCTCGCCAGATCCACATCCTGTCGCGCACCTGGGCGCTGCAGGACGGCGACATCATCTACACCGGCACGCCTTCCGGCGTCGGCCCCCTGGTTCCGGGTGATCGCCTGCTGCTGGAGAGCGAGGGCATCGGCCGCTTCGAGTGGAACTGCGCCTGAACCGGCGCCGCTGATTCAATGCAGATGGCGCAGCTTGTCCGGATTGCGCACCGTGTAGAGCCTGGCGATCAGACCGTCGCGCACTTCCAGCGCGACGGTCTGGAACGGTCCTGAAGAACCCAGCAGCACCATCCCCGGCATGCCGTTGATGCGCGCCGCGCGCACCTGCATGTCGGGGGTTCCGTAGCGACGCAGCACGCCGAGCAGGAAACGGGCGATGTGCTGCGGACCGGCTATCGGCTTCAGCGCCGCCTTCACCTTGCCGCCGCCGTCGGAATAGAACACCGCATCCTGCGCCAGCACCCGGCTCAGCGCGGCCACATCGCCGCTGCCGAGCGCGCTGGTGAAGGCGGAGAACACGCGCGCTTCTTCTTCCGCCGAAGGCCGGAAACGCGGCTTCTCCTCGCGCACGTGATTGCGCGCCCGCGTCGCCAGCTGGCGGCAGGCCGCCGCCTCGCGGCCGAGGGTTTCGGCCACCTGCTCGAAGCTCATATCGAACACGTCGTGCAGCAGGAAGGCCGCGCGTTCCAGCGGCGACAGCCGCTCCAGCGTCAGCAGCAGGGCCACCGACAGGTCGTTGGCATACTCGCCCGCGCTCTCCACCGAGAGCATGCTGTCATCCAGCAGCGGCTCCGGCAGCCAGGGTCCGACGTATTCCTCGCGCTGCACGCGCGCCGACTTGATGTGGTCCAAACACAGGCGCGTCACCGTACGCGACAGGAAGGCGCGCGGCTCGCGCACCGCGGCGCGATCCACCGCATGCCAGCGCAGGTAGGCTTCCTGCACCATGTCCTCGGCCTCCGCGCGCGAGCCGAGCATGCGATAGGCGAGGCCAATCAGATAGCCGCGCAGTGGCTCGAAGCTTGTCGCGGCATCGTTGGCCTGCACTTCACTCACGTGTCATTGCTCATGCTGTCGCTGCCCGCACCGGCATATCGACGCCGCCAACGCGCACCCGCCTGCAGCTCTGCCCATGCCCCAGGGCATATTTCAGGGTCGGGAAGATGCGCGCCGAAGTGAGGGCGAAGGCCAGCGACACCAATGCCTTGCCGCCCCAGCGCTGCAGCACCTCGCCGCGCAGCTCGTCGGCTTGCGCATCATGCGCCAGCGCGGCTTGCGCGAAGCGGAAGCCCAGCGCGGTCTCCGGCGTCATCGCCGCCCTGTCGCGCTGCAGAACGGCGCGGATCTGCCCGGGGTCCATGCCCTCGCGCTCGGCCATACCGGCCACCAACTGGGTACAGGGACCGCAGTCCTCGCCCAGCGTGCCGACCAGCTTGGCCGCATACCAGGCTTCCAGCGGTACATCCTGCCGGTACTGGGTGAAGCCCGTGATGCGATTGAAATTGATCAGGGCGCGCGGACTGGCGTCGAGAATTTCGCGCGCATAGCCCATGTCGTAGTCGTGCTCGCGCTCGAATGCGGCGATGCGCCAGCGGATCAATGACTTCAACGGATTCATGAAGCGTCTCCTTCAGGCGGGTCGCCGCGGCGGCCACGCCAGCCACAGCGCCCAGACCGCGGGTATGATCACCAGCACCGTGTCGATGGCGAAGTGCGCGAATTCCTCGCGCCCGGCCAGCAGGTCCCACACGTGCATCAGCGCATGCAGTCCCAGGAACAGGCAGCCGGCCATCGCGGCCGGCCAGGCCTTGGCATCCCGCGCCAGCCACAGCAACGAGGCACCGGCGGCAGCATAGGCGCAACCGATGTCGCGCACGAAATGCGGATTGAACGGGCCGGTGCCCGGTACCGTCGGCACCGCGTGATACCACTGCTCCGGCGCCAGCAGCATGAACAGGCCGTTGAGCAGGTGGATCAAGCCCAGCAGCAGCGCCGACCAGGTCACAAACGTGTTGCGCATCGCGTCCTCCTTTATCGTCTAGGTATAAGGACGAGATAGCATGCTCCCTTGTGACATGCCCCTGCTATATACCGGCTCGACGACGCCCTACCATATCGCCATGAGCCAGGTTCCCGCCGCGCACGCTTCCCCCTGGAGCGCGCGCTCCGCCCTCAGATTCGTCGTGGTATTCGGCGTAGTCGGCCTGTTCTCCGATTTTGCCTACGAGGGCGCGCGCGGCATCAACGGCTCCTTCCTCGGCCTGCTCGGCGCCAGCGGCTTCGCCGTGGGCCTCATCGCCGGGAGCGGCGAACTGGTCGGCTATGCGCTGCGCCTGTTGTCCGGCCGCGCGGCCGACCGCAGCGGTCTTTACTGGTCCATGACCCTGGGTGGCTACGCGGTGCAGATGCTGGCGGTGCCGGCCTTGGCCCTGGCCGGAAACTGGCACAGCGCGGCGCTGCTGATGGTGCTCGAGCGCGCCGGCAAGGCCATCCGCAAGCCCGCCGCCGGGGTGATGCTGGCCGGCGCCGGGGAGCGCATCGGCCGCGGCTGGGCCTTTGGCCTATACCAGGCGCTCGACCAGCTCGGCGCCCTGCTCGGGCCGCTGACGGTGGCGCTGGTGCTGGCGCGGCGGCACGGGGACTACCCGCTCGCCTATGCCTGGCTCGGCCTGCCGGCGCTGGCTACCCTGCTGGTGCTGGTGGCGGCGCGCCTGCGCTTCGCCGAGGCCGGAACCATCCGGCACCGGCCGGCGCCCGCAGGCGACGGCGGTTACCCGCCGGCATTCTGGTGGTACCTGGCGGGCGTCGCCCTGGTCGGCTTCGGCTTCGCCGACTATCCGCTGATCGCCTACCACTTCATACGCAGCGGCAGCGTGAACGAGGTATGGGTGCCGCTGCTCTACGCGGCGGCGATGGGCGCCGGTGGCGGCGCCTCGCTGCTGTTCGGCCGGCTCTATGATCGCAAGGGCCTGATCGTGCTGCTGCCGCTGACCTTGCTGGTCGCCGCGTTTCCACCTCTGGTGTTTCTCGGCGGCTTCGACGCCGCCGTGGTCGGCGCCTTGCTGTGGGGCATCGGCCTGGGCGTGCACGAGTCGGTGATGTCGGCCGCGGTGGCGGGCATGGTGCCGTCGCAGCGACTGGGCTCGGCCTATGGCCTGTTCACCTCGATCTTCGGCCTGGCCTGGTTCGCCGGCAGCGCCACACTGGGCGCGCTCTATGACGTTTCCATCACGGCGACCGTCGCGGTGGCCGTGGTCGCGCCCTTGCTGGCCCTGCCGCCGCTGTGGATAGCCGCGCACAAGCTGCGCCGCGCATGAACTACCTCGCTCATCTGTGGTTGAGTGAACAAGCAGGCTTGCCGCTGCCGGGCGCAATCCTCGGCGACATGGTGCGCGGACGACTGGATGGCCGCTTTCCGCCGGAACTGGAACGCTCCATCGCCCTGCACCGCCGCATCGACGTGGTCACCGACAGCCACCCGCTGGTGGTCGCCGCGCGCAGCCGCTACGCACCCGGCGCCCGGCGCTATGCCGGCATCGTGCTGGACATCGTCCACGACCATTGCCTGGCACTCGATTGGCCGCGCTACAGCGGGGAGAGCCTGGCCGATTTCACCCGGCGCGCAGCGGCGGCGCTGGCAGCCGAGCGCGAGGGCTTTGCTCTGGCGGGAAAGTCGGCGCCTTCGGCCTGGCGTTTCCGCCACCTGCTGCTGTCCTATGCCGGCGAAAACGGCATCGACCGCGCCATCAAGCGCACTGCCGCGTGGATGAAAAAGCCGGAAGGCCTGATCGAGGCCGGGCGCGACTGGCGCGAGCATCTGCCGCTGGTGCGGGCGACGCTGCCGCAACTGCTCGCCGATCTGCGTCTCGCTGCCCTGGAATTTGCCAAGGAAACCGCTCAGCGGCCGTAAGTCAGCGCCAGGCTTTGATGCAGCGAATAGGTCATGGCGCCGAGGAAGGCGACCAGTCCGAGATAGCAGATGCCATAGTTGATGCGCACCTGCACCGGCACGTCGTAATAGGCCGCGTTCTCCTGCGGCGTGCCGTTCCAGGCCTGCCGCAGCTTGGGCCAGGCGAGAATGGCGATGAGCAGATACATCGGGCTTGGGTGCAGGATGAACAGCGCCACCAGCACCGGTACGCCGAACAGCCAGATGCGCGGCGAGATCACCGCGGTGATGCGGCCGCCATCCAGCGGCGATACCGGGATCAGGTTGAACAGGTTGATCATGCAGCCGGCATAGGCCAGCGCCAGTAGCAGGCCGCTGCCGGTTTCCCGCGCCGCGAAATAGCAGGCCAGCGAAGCGACGGTGCCGGCGAGCGGTCCGGCGATGCCGACGTAGGCTTCGGTCTCCGCGTCGTGCGGCATTTGCTTGAGCTGGATCCAGGCGCCGACGAAGGGGATGAAGGTCGGCGCGCCGACATCCAGGCCGCGCATGCGCGCCGCGACGTAGTGCCCCAACTCGTGAAACAGGATCAGCAAGACGAAGCCGACAGCATAAGGCCAGCCGAAGATGAACGAGTACACCACCACCGACAGCAGCATGGTGCCGGCGGTCAGCGCCACCTTGCCGAACTTGGCGCCTTTCAGCAGCAGCAATAACGCGCTGATCATGGTCGGAGGATCGGGCTACGCGTGGCTCAAGTCGTGCGGGCTTCCGCCAGCAACTGGTCGATGCGCTGGTCCTTCTCCGTCCATAGCTGCGCGATCCAGTCCTGGAAGCGCTTGCGGTAGTCAGGGTCGTCCTCGTAGCTGCCGGAGTAGAACTCGTGCGGGATGGTCAGGTTGCGCACTTCAACGATGACCTGGTGCACGCGGCCGGCCATGAAGTCCCAGAAACCGCGGGCGCCTTCCGGGTAGACAATGGTGACGTCGAGCAGGGAGTTGATCTTCTCGCCCAGCGCCGACAGGCTCAGCGCCATGCCGCCGGCCTTGGGCTTGAGCAGGAAACGGTAGGGCGAAGCCTGCTGGTCGTGCTTGGCCCTGGTGAAGCGCGTGCCTTCGAGGAAGTTGAGGATGGTCACCGGCACATTGCGGTAGCGCTCGCAGGCGGCGCGGGTGGTTTCCAGGTCCTTGCCGCGCAGTTCCGGATGCTTCGCCAGCTTGGCCGGCGAATAGCGCTTCATGAACGGGTAATCCAGGCCCCACCAGGCCAGGCCCAGGAACGGCACCCAGATCAGCTGCTGCTTGATGAAGAACTTGAAGAACGGCGCGCGCCGGTCGAAAGCCCACATCAGCACGAAGATGTCGTTCCAGCTCTGGTGGTTGGAGCAGACCAGGTATTGCCCCTTGGGATCGAGCTGATCCACGCCGCGGACATCCCAGCGGATGCGCAGCAGATGGTTGGTGAGCCAGACGTTGACGCTGGCCCAGTTCTGCGCACCCCAGGCGACCCAATGCGACACGGTGTCGCGCGCCCGCCCCTTGGGCGAGAGCAGCTTGATCAGGGTGGTGATGTAGACCGGCACCACCCAGAACAGGGTGTTGAGGCACAGCAGCACCAGCATGATGGTGCCGAGCAGCGGCGCAGGCAGGAAGTGCAGCATGGGCCCCTCTTTGTGTTTATTTAGTGCTTGTCTGCAACTGGCTTGGCTTCGCCTTCGCCGGGATGCGCCGACCAGTGGATGTGCTCAATGGTCCAGCTATTGCCGCTGCGCTGCAGCACCATGGTCTCGGTGCCGACCAGGTTGATCGCGTGCCCCTGGTAGCTGCCCTGGGTTTGCGTCTTGGAGATGACGCAGGCGGCGTTGTCGCCGAGCCAGATGATGCGCCGCTCCAGCACCTTCAAGTCGGTGCCCTGGGCGAAGGCCGCATCGGCAGTGATGTGCGCGCCGGAATAGTCGGCGCGCGTCTGGTCGACGAAGCCCTGCTCGAAGATGCTGACACTGACCGAGAGCATCTTCAGCGCGGTGGCGGGATCGTTGGCCTTGAGCGCCGCATGGAAGGCGTCGACCACGGTGACCGGGCCCGGCGCCGCATCGCCGGACGAAGCGGCGGCCCAGCCGGCGGGCGCGGCCGCGAGAGACGCGGCCAATGCAAAAAACAGCAGCAGATTCTTTACCACGAAAGAGACCCCGGAACGTCGGCGGAACAGGCGATAAGCTTACTGCACCGGCGCTGCCGCGTCCGCCCGTGCCAGCAGATTGCCCGCCGGATCGCGCAACTCCGCCGCGCGGTAAGTCCCGTGGGGCAGGGCCACCAGCACGCAGGGACTGGTGAGCATCTGCGCGGCCGCTTCGCCCGCACCCGGGCTCAGCAGGCTGGCGCTGAGGGTGATGGTGAGGCCGCTGATCTGGGCGCGGCGGCTGATCGCCAGGCCGTAACCGGCGCTCATACGCACGCCCATCTCGACCAGCGCATAGGCGCCGGCTTCCGGCAGGGGATCGACGCCGACCAGGTCGACGTTATGGCTGCCCTGCCAGGCCCGCACCGCCTCGCGATTGGCGAGCAAGGACAGGCGCGTCTGCGGCCCGTCGCTGTTGCAATTGAGCAGGCGGCGCACCTCGACCACCTCGATCGACGAACTGCCCTGCAACACCTCCGGCAGCGAACCGCAACCGGCGAACAGGCACGCCGACAGCGCCGCGGCAAAGCGCGGCAATCCTTTTGAAACCAACATGCTTCCCCCGTGAGCGACTACTTTTCCACCATGGCGTCGGCCGCGGCCGGCACCGACGCATAGTCTGGCATGCCGACGCCGAGGGCCGCATCCTGCAGGATGAGGTCCGCCGCGCGCTCGGCGATCATGGTGGTGGGAGCATTGGTGTTGCCGCCGATCAGGGTCGGCATGATCGAGGCGTCGACCACGCGCAGGCCGGGGAGGCCGTGCACGCGCAGACGCGAATCGACCACCGCCATGGCGTCGCGGCCCATCTTGCAGGTGCCGACCGGGTGGTAGACGGTCTCGGCGCGGCGGCGGATGAAGTCGCGGATCTGCTCGTCGCTCTGCACCGCCGCGCCCGGCTCCATCTCCTGCAGGCGATGCGGCGCGAAAGCCGGCTGTTCCAGCACCTGGCGCGCCAGCTTGAAGCCCTTGACCAGGGCGTCCATGTCGCGCGGCGTGGCGAGATAGTTGGCGTCGATCAGCGGCGGCGCCAGCGGATCGCTGCTGGCCAGCCTGACCGTGCCGCGGCTTTCCGGGCGCAGGAAGCAGGTCATGAGGGTGAAGGCGTAATACTTGAACAGCGGCGTCAGGTCCTGGCCGTGGTTGGAATAGACGAAGGGCACCAGATGCCATTGCAGGTCCGGGATGGCCTGCGCGGGATCGCTCTTCACGAAGCCGCCGGCCTGGGCCAGGTTGCTGGTGAGTTCGCCACGATGGCCGGTCAGGTACTGGAACAGGCTCTTCAGCGAACGCCACAGCGAGGTCCAGTGTAGGCTGATGCCGTGTCGCGTCTTCTCCTCCCAGGTGACGTGGATATCCAGATGGTCCTGCAGGTTCTCGCCCACGCCAGGCAGTTCATGCACCGCCTGGATCCCATATTGCTCGATCTGCGCGCGCGGGCCGACGCCCGACAGCAGCAGCAGTTGCGGCGAACCGATGGCGCCAGCGCTGAGGATCACTTCCTTGCGCGCCATCGCCTCGGCGTAGCGGCCGTTCTGGAGATAACGCACACCGACCGCGCACTTGCCCTCGAACAGCACCCGGGCCGCATGGGCGCCGGTGATGACCTTGAGGTTGGGCCGGTCCAGGACCGGCGTGAGAAAGCCGCGCGCATTGCTGCAGCGCTCACCGTCCTTCTGCATCACGTGGTAGTAGCCGATGCCTTCCTGCTGCGCGCCGTTGAAGTCCGCGGTCTTCTTGTAGCCGGCCTGCTGGCCGGCCTCGACGAAGGCGGTCATCAGCGGGTTGACGAAACGGTGCTCGGCCACGTTGAGCGGGCCGCCGCTGCCGTGGAACTCGCGCCCGGCCGGCACTTTATCGATGGCCTCGAAATTCTCCATCTTGCGGAAGTAGGGCAGCACGTCCTTGTAGGACCAGCCCTCGTTGCCCAGGCTGGCCCAATGGTCGTAATCCCAGGCATTGCCGCGGATGTAGCACATGGCATTGATGGAAGAGCTGCCGCCGAGGGTGCGGCCGCGCGGCCAGAACATCGGCCGGCCGCCGCAACTTTGTTGCGGCGTGGTCCAGAACTTCCAGTTCAGCACATTGCTGCGGATCACCGGAATGATGCCGGTGGGCATGTGGATGAACGGATTGCTGTCCGCAGGGCCGGCTTCGAGCAGCAGCACCTGCCACTTGCCGCTGGCGGAGAGACGGTTGGCCAGCACGCAGCCGGCGGAACCGCCACCCACGATGACGAAATCGTATGTATTCACCTACGCTCCTCCTGCCGATTTCATATCCGCTCAAGCCCAGGGTCACCGGTAACCCGGATACCCCGCTTTTCGAATCCTTGAACGCACGTTTAGTTAGTTTGAGTGTACTCCCCTGGCCCACCCCTGTGAACCGGCTCGGGAGAGGGCTCGGGAGAATTTGGTGATAAGTTAACGCCATGAATCAGGCCGTCCCGCAAACCCAGAACGACAAAATCCGCGATCACGCCATCGACCTCGCCGAGATGCTGGACTACCTCGTCGGCGACGGCATGATTCTGCCGGAACAGGCCCGCGCCCTACGCACCCGGGCCAGCGAATGGCGTGAGCACCGCCACCCGCTGCAACGGGTGGCCGAGTGCGAACTGGACAACGCCAAGCAGCCGGGCAAGCGCCTGACCCTGGAATCGCTGGTGCAGTATCTGGCCGGCCGGACCGGCCTGCCCTACCTGCGCATCGATCCGCTGTCGATCGAGGTCAGCAAGGTCACCACGGTGGTGTCCTACGCCTATGCCGCGCGCCTGAAGATCCTGCCGGTGAAGGTGACGCACGAGGAAGTGGTCATCGCCACCGCCGAGCCCTGGCTGCGCGAATGGGAGCGCGACCTGGGCAGCGTGCTCAAGCTGCGCATCAAGCGCGTGCTGGCCAATCCGCTCGACATCGAACGCTACCTGGTGGAGTTCTATGCGCTGGCCAAGTCGGTCAAGGCCAGCAGCGAAGAGCGCGCCAAGTTCGGCAGCTTCGGCAACACCCGTACGTTGGAGCAGCTGGTCGAACTGGGCCGCAGCGGCAAGCTCGACGCCAACGATCAGCATGTGATCAACATCGTCGACTGGCTGCTGCAATACGCCTTCGACTCGCGCGCCAGCGACATCCACCTGGAGCCGCGCCGCGAGCACGGCAAGGTGCGCTTCCGCATCGACGGCGTGCTGCACGAGGTCTACCAGATTCCGGCGACAGTGATGACGGCGGTGACCAGCCGCATCAAGATCATCGCGCGCATGGACGTGGCGGAAAAGCGCCGGCCGCAGGACGGCCGCATCAAGACGCGCTCGCCCGAGGGCAAGGAAGTCGAGCTGCGCGCGGCGAGCCTGCCCACTGCCTTCGGCGAAAAGCTGGTGCTGCGCATCTTCGATCCCGAGGTGCTGCAACGCGATTTCAGCCAGCTCGGTTTCTCCGTCGACGAAGCGCGCACCTGGCAGGAGATGATCGCTCGGCCGCACGGCATCGTGCTGGTCACCGGCCCCACCGGCTCGGGCAAGACCACCACGCTGTATTCCTCGCTGCGGCAACTGGCCACGCCGCAGGTCAACGTCTGCACCATCGAGGACCCGATCGAGATGGTCGATCCGGCCTTCAACCAGATGCAGGTGCAAGGCAACATCGACCTCGACTTCGCCGACGGCATCCGCGCGCTGATGCGCCAGGATCCGGACATCATCATGGTCGGCGAAATCCGCGACCTGGAGACAGCCGAAGTCGCGGTGCAGGCCGCGCTCACCGGGCACCTGGTGCTCTCCACCCTGCATACCAACGACGCGCCGTCCGCGGTAACGCGCCTGCTCGACCTGGGCGTGCCGAGCTTCATGATCAAGGCGGTGGTGATCGGCGTGGTGGCGCAGCGCCTGGTGCGGCGCCTGTGTCCGCACTGCAAGCATGCGGTGGAACTGGATGCCGACCGCTGGTTCGACATCACCGGCGGCGCGCCGATGTTGCCGCCGGATACCGCGTACGAGCCAACCGGCTGCCTCGAATGCCGCGAGACCGGCTACCTCGGCCGCGTTGGCATCTACGAGATCATGCCCTTGAGCCACACGCTGAAGAAGCAGATCCACGACCAGACCGATGGCGCGGTGCTACGCGCCCACGCAGTGCGCGAGGGCATGACGCCGTTGCGGCTGGCCGGATGCAGGAAGATCGCCGAAGGCCTGACCAGCGTGGAAGAAGTGCTGGGCGCGGCCGGGCTTGAGTCGGCGGGCTAGGGAAACTCCAATCGAATCGTCACCCCGGTGAAACCCGGGGTGACGATCAACGAAAAGCCCCCGGCATGTGGTGCCGCGCGGCGCCTTGATGCTTGCCCGCTTCTCCCAAGCCGCCTCTTGATTCACGGCGCAGCCGCCCCCACTTTCAACGTGCTCCCAGCATGACCACGTGAGGCGCATCGCATCCGCTTCGATGCGCAGCTGTAGTGATTTTATCTACAGGCACAGGCTGCTACATGCCGGGCTCTTGAACCGCACAACACCATCCCTAACTTCCGTTGACGAGGGCGTTGAGCCCGAATCATCAAGCAACGTAAGGAGATTTAG
>JAQGNS010000430.1 GCA_028291705.1 Nevskia sp. | reverse complement strand
AGGATCTCGGCTCCGGCGGCCTGCTGCTGCTTCCGGATGTGAAGGACAGCACCGGCGTCACGCGGCATCTCGTGGTCGGCGGCGGCAAGGACGCCGCCATCTACGTCATCAACCGCGACGCCATGGGAAAGTTCAACACCGCCAACGACAACGCCGCCTACCAGATCACCCACGGCCTCAGCGGCGGCCTCTGGTCCATGCCCGCGTACTTCAACGGCACGCTCTACTACGGCGCGGTAGGCGACTCGCTCAAGGCTTTCCCCATCGCCAATGCCATGGTCGCCGCCGCCGCCTCATCCAACAGCACCAACAGCTTCGGCTATCCCGGCGCCACGCCGGCCATTTCCGCCAACGGCAATACCAACGGCATCGTCTGGGCGGTGGAAAATCGCAGCGGCGGCTTGCTGCACGCCTACGACGCCGGCGATCTCGGCCGCGAGTTGTACAACAGCACCCAGGCGGGTACGCGCGACCGGTTCAGCAACAACAAATTCATCACGCCGATGATCGCTAACGGCAAGGTCTACGTCGGCACGCCAACCGGCGTCATCGTCTTCGGCCTGCTGCCCTGACGCGCGCACGTCATTACCCCTGCCTGTCCAGGCAGGGGTAATGAGGAAAATTCAGAGCCGGTCCTCAAAGCCGATGATCAAACCGGCGATCAATGATAGTGATCGTGATCGCAATGCCCGTCGTGATCGCAATGGTCGCGGTCATGATCGTGGTGGTCACGCTCGTCGCCGCGCGGTGGGCCGCCATCATGGCGATCGGGCACGAAGATGCAGGCAGAAAGCGGCAGCATGGCCGCAAGCACCAGAACGGTGAGTTTCATCGGAGACTCCATTGATGGCCATTGATGGCCAGTCGAGAATTGGGCGCTGGCGCCGTACCTTACAGACAGCTTGCGCCGGGGCGGGTTCCTTCCGGGGCCAGCCTTACAGCCGCCGCACCACGAAAATGATCAGGACAACGATCAACACGGTTCCGAGAATTCCGCCGTCGAATAACATGTTGATCTCCTTGCCATGAGCCGCCTCGCCGGAAGGCGAGGGCGCAGCTTCACCATCGCATTGTGGGCGGCCGGCGATCCCTTACGCTGTGCGATAGCGAACACAGGCGGACATGCGCCAACCCTGTCGGACTCTTCGCCTTCCGGGTCTAGAATAGACCCGCCATTCCCGGCCGCCGCCGTCTGAACCGCGGCGCGCCCAAGCTGTCAGACCCCCTATCCCCCTCGCATAAAGGAGTCATCATGGAATACCGTCAACTCGGCCGCTCCGGCCTCAAAGTCCCGCTCCTCAGCTTCGGCACCGGCACCTTCGGCGGCTCCAACGAATTCTTCCAGCGCTGGGGCCAGGTCCAGGCCAACGAAGCCACCCGCATGGTCGACCTCTGCCTCGACCACGAGATCAACTTCTTCGACACCGCCGATATCTACTCCGAAGGCGCCTCCGAAGAAATCCTCGGCAAGGCCATCAAGGGCCGCCGCGACAAGGTCATCATCTCCACCAAGGCCACCTTCTCCGCCGGCAAGGGCCCCAACGACCAGGGCTCCTCCCGCTACCACCTGGTGCGCGCCTGCGAAGCCAGCCTCAAGCGCCTCGGCACCGACCACATCGACCTCTACTTCATGCACGGCTTCGACGCCCTCACCCCGGTCGAAGAAACCCTGCGCGCACTCGACGACCTCGTCAGCAGCGGCAAGATCGGCTACATCGGCGCTTCCAACTTCTCCGGCTGGCACCTGATGAAATCCCTCGCCACCTCCGAGAAATACGGCCTTGCCCGTTACGTCGCCTACCAGGGCTACTACTCCCTCATCGGCCGCGACTACGAGTGGGAACTGATGCCCCTGGGCCTCGACCAAGGCGTCGCTCTCATGGTGTGGAGCCCGCTCGGCTGGGGCCGCCTCACTGGCAAGATCCGCCGCGGCCAGGCAGCCAAGAGCGGCCGTATCGCTGCCGGCGGCGCCGCCGGCGGCCCGATCGTGAACGACGAATACCTCTACACCGTCGTCGATGCGCTCGATGCCGTCGCCAAGAACACCGGCAAGACCATTCCCCAGGTGGCCCTCAACTGGCTCATGCAGCGCCCGACCGTCGCCAACATCGTCGTCGGGGCCCGCGACGAAGCCCAGATGAAACAAAACCTCGGCGCCCTCGGCTGGAACCTCAGCAAGGAAGACGTCGCCTACCTCGACAAGGCCAGCCAGCAGACCCCGGTCTATCCGTACTGGCACCAGATGGGCTTCGACGAACGCAATCCCAAGCCGACCACCTGGTAGTCAGGCGGCAAAAAAACTCAAGGCGCTGCCCGTCAGTTTCCGGGCAGCGCTTTTTTTATGCATCACCAGGTTACGGGGCGTGTACCGTCCTACATCTCCAAGTGAAACCGCACCCCGAAAATCGAAACCGGCCCACGGTCCCGGTTATAAGCCGGGTTGTTGACGAACTGGTAATCCACACTGATCGACAGCGCCTCGATCACCTGCACCGAGTAATACGTCTCCACGATCTTCTCCAGCCCATAGTTCGGTAACCGCCCATCTCCGATCAGGATGCCTAGCCCGCCCGCGCCGAAGTAATTCCGCGCATCGCTGGAAAGCCCGTTCACCACACCCGCCAGCCCCACCGTATCCTTCGGCCGCTTCCATCGCGTTCCCTTCAGCGCCAGCCCCGCTGAAACCGAGCGATTGATCTCCGTGAACTCGAAAGCCTCCTTGCTACCGTCGTTAAGGCTGGCCCGCGCGAACAGTCCGAGGTCCGCGCCCAGCGCCTGCTCCAGATTCAGCCCCACGCCGGGCCGCGAGCGATACCGCCGCGCCTGCGTCACATCCGGCGTGCCGCCCGTCGCTTGCGCCAGGCTCACCGCATCCGTGTAATCCGCCATCCGCCCGCGGTTCAGATAACCCAGCAGCTTCAACTTCCCGGCCTGTCCGCCCAGCGTGTGCCGCTCCTCCAGTTCCGTGATCAGCGCGAACTGGCTGAAATCCTGCTCCAGCTCGCGGCTATTCGGCACCCGCGAAAGATCGAACAAACCGGCCCGCAGCGTCCACCACGATTGCGCCCACTCCGCCGCCATTCCGTAGGAATACCCCCAGGCATCCGCCGCATAGTCGAACGCCCCCGCATCGATCAGCGACCAATTCAGGAAATCCCCGCGCGGGTCATGCGCATACTGGTTCGTGTCGAACACATCTCCCACCGAAAACTTCCCCAGCGTCAGCGTCAGGCTATCCGCCGTGTGCGTGTCACCCAACAGGTTCGCATCCGGCGCCACTGTCACCGATTCTCCCCCCAGGTCGATCACCTGCCGGAAGAACGCCCGGTGCAGCCGCAGGTAAGGCGCGTTCGAGCCCACCTTGTACGCCTCCCCGCTGGAAAACCCCGCCAACCCCAGCGTATCGCTCAGCCCATACCCCTGGTCCACCTCCGGGTTCAGGTAAAACCCCATGCCGCGCCACAGCCGCACGCCCGCAAACAGCGTCGCGTCCGTCGTCTCATCGTCATGGCTATCCCCGGACAGGCTGTTCGCCCCGCTATAAGGTGAGCGGAAGCCGGGGTGATACTGCGTCACATTCGTCGCCTGCCAATGCAGGCTCCAGCGCTCCGGCGGGGTAGGGGCATCGTCGGCCGCTATGCAGACCATATGCGCTGCGCCAAACACCGCGCCGCAGAAGACTGCTGCGATATTCCTTCGCTCGTGGCGAATGCGGCCAGTCGGTATCACAAAAAGTTCCGATAGTTTCACCACTGAATCGCGGCAACGGGTTTTGACTTGCCTTGAAGCAACTCAGATCGGGAGCACGTCATCCCGAGGCCGCTTGCTGCCGCGTCCCACTTCCTTCATCCAATCTGCGCTCCATTTCCAGCAAGGGCTGCAACGCCGCCGCGTGCTGCCCCATGTTTTTCATCGCCTTCCGGAACAGACCCAACTGCGGCTCCCGCAAATAGCGGCCGGCGCGCTCCACCGGAATCTTTTTCAAATGGCAGAACAGTGCAAGCGCGAAAGCCGATTCTGCCCGCGAAAGATAGCCCAGGCCCTGCGTCGACCAGCCCTGTGTTCCCGTCGCCGTATCCGTGAACTGCCGGAACGAAAACGTGCTATTCAACTGGAACAAGCCGAAGCCCAT
>JAQGNS010000397.1 GCA_028291705.1 Nevskia sp. | reverse complement strand
TGCGGCTGAAGCCGGTGCCGGGAGCGTCGATGAAGACGAGATCGCTGGCGTCGAGCAGACTGTAGTCGTTGTTGATCAGCGGGTACGGCGCGGCATCGCTGTGGCTGTCGTCGGCGGTGACGACGCGACGCGGACCGAAGGCGCCCATGTGCAGCCAGACCGAGGAGGAGCCGGGGCCGCCGTTGAAGATGAAGGTGACCGGGCGCTCGCTGGCCTTGGCGCCCTTCTTGAAGTAGGCGACGTAGAACATGGAGGCTTCGGCCGGGCCTTCCTTGGCGTCCTTGTCCGCGTTCTGCGGCACATCGTCCCAGCCCTTGGCGTGGACCACGAGGGTGCCGGCCACGGCCTGATAATCGATGTGGCGGCCGCCGACGTTGACGCTGCCTTCGCTGGTCTTGGACTCCGGCTTGAAGGATTCAATCTTGGCGGCGTCGGGCTTGTCCTTGTCCTTGGCCGGGGCGTCGTCGGCCACGGCAGGCAGGGCAAGCGAGGACAGCAGCAACGCTGCCGCGAACAATTTTGCTTGTTTCATCCAGGTTCTCTTTTTGTGGGATGGAACGGCCGTAAGGCCGTTGTAAGACCGGAAGTGCCGGTCGACTGATAAATTAATGTTAGATGAGTGCGGGGCTGAAAAGGTGTAAAGGCATCTGGAATCTCCATTCGGTATTGCAATGAACGCCATGCCGCGCACCTCAGCCCTTGGTCACGACATGGGCTTCGCGCAGCTGGTAGAGGATGCCGCCCTCGCTGCGCTCGACCAGCTCGAAGCGGCCTTCGACCACGATGGGGTCGTAGCCCATTTCGATGCCCTTGTCGGCGTGCACTTCGACCGCGGACGACGGACCGCCTGGGGGATGGAAGAAGCAGCTCGGCGGCACGGCGGAAAGCAGGAAGTGGGTCTGCTTCTCGTTGATGCCCAGCGGCATCATGAAACCGGCGAGGCGGATGGTCTTGTCCTTCAGAGCCTGCACCATGAAGGGGAAATGCGCCTCGACCTGGTCGCGCTCCATCTTGACGTCGGCGCTCATCAGCAAGTCCCAGGAAGTGACGCCCTTGAGATCCAGGCCGCCGAGCCATTCGTTGGTGGAGGGCGTCGTCACGTCGAGGATGAAGTCGCGCTCCACGCCCAGGGCGGAGACCGTAACTACATCTTTGCCGATGGGGCCGGCGAGCATGTGGAATTCGAGGTAGCCGTCCTTGTCGGTGTGGTCGGCCATCAATAGATAACGGTTGCCCTTCTGCGAGCGGATGGCGACGGAGACATTTTTAAGCGGGGTCTGGCCTTCGGTCTCCACTTGCAGGCTCATGTAGACCAGGTCGCCCGGATAGGCCGGGACCATCAGCTTGTCGTGGCTGGGCTCCTGGAATTCGGAGACGATCTCGATCACCGGCGGCGAGTTGTCCTCGACCAGCTTGCCGTTGTGGTAATGCACGCCGGGCTGGGTCTTCTTCGCCTGCAAGGCCGGGGAGCTTTTCGGGAACTGGCCGTCGAACGACGTCATGCCTGCCCCGCCGTTTGCGGTGATGCTTGGCGGCGCAGCGGCGGCTTGCGCGGGCGCCATATCGTTCACGCTTGCATCCGCGGGTGGCGCGTCTGCGGATGCACCCGGCGGCGCCTTAGCATGTCCGCAGGCGGAGAGCAGCAGCGCCAGCACCGCGTATGACAGGAATTTCCCGCTCATCGGCTCAGGCTCCGGACAGTGTCGTGGCGAGGTCGGTGCGGTAGGCACGCCAGGCCGGGATCAATGCGGCGACGGTGCCGACCACCAGGGGCAGTAGCAGGATCGGCAGCTCTTCCCACAGCAGGACCAGGCCGCTGAGGTCGACGCCGCGGGCGGTATTGGCCAGGCGGCCGATGGTCTCCACCGCGAGATGCCCCAGCAGCAGGCCGAGCAGGGTGCCGGCCGCGCTGAGCACCAGGGCCTGGATCCACAGGATCGCCACTACCCATCCGCGCGAAGCGCCGAGGCTGCGCAGCACGGCGAGATCGTACTGGCGGGTTTCCATGGCGTTGTAGAGGGCGACGAAGGCGGACAGCGCGGCGGTGACGATGAGCACGCCGGCCAGGGCGCGCAGGGTGTCGAAGCTCAGGCCGAGCAGTTGCAGCAGGCGCGCGGTTTCGAAGGCCGGCACCGCCGCCTGGAGCATGGACTGGGAATTGACCATGCGCGGCAGGGCGATGGCCGCCAACGGCGAGCGGTAGTGGATCAGCAGGGCGGTGATTTCCTTGCTGGGATCGTAGCCGGGGGCCGCACCGGGCATCGGCGGGGCGGCGCCCTGCCCTTCCGCGTGGCTGGCGTCGTGGTCTTCGTCATGATCGTCATGGTCGCCGTCGTGATCGTCAGCATCGTGGTGATGCTGGTGCGCGGCGTGGATTTCCCAGACGCTGTCGAGGCTGGTGAGGATCAGGCGGTCGAGCACGCTGCCGGTAGGCTGGAGCACGCCGACCACCTTGTAGGGATGGTCGGCGTGGACGTGGCCGCCGGCGCCGAGGCCGTGCACGCCGACGAAGGGCTGGTCCAGCTTGAGGCCGGCCTTCGCTACTTCGGCGCCGATCACTGCTTCCATCGGCTGCTGCCACAGTCGGCCGCCTTGCAACTGGCCGTGGTAGTGCTGCACCAGGTCCGGGGTGGTGCCGACGATGCGGAAACCCTTGGTGTTGTCGCCCAGGGACAGCGGAATGGCCTGCGCCACCATCGGGTTGTGGGCCCAGCGGTTGGCCTCGTCGAGCGGGATGTTTCCGGTGGGGATGTCGAGGTGGTAGACGGTGGAGAGTATCAATTGCAGCGGACTGCCCTTGGCGCCGATGACCATGTCGATGCCGTCGGCGTCGCGCTCCAGGCGGCCGGAGATCTGCGTGCTGATCAGCAGCAGGGCGGTGATGATGGCGACGCCCAGTGTCAGCAATAGCAGGTGCAGGCTGTTGGCGAGTTTGCGGTGGCGCACGTCGGCCAGGCTTAAGCGCATCAGGTTCATGACGCGGCTCCGAGATCGATGCGCAGGTCAATGGCATACTTGGTACGCGCGTCGTGAGTGGCGATGAGCAGCACGGCGTTGCAGGCCTGAGCCTGCTGCACCAGCAGGTCGAGCACCAGCATGGCGTTGGCGTCATCGAGGGCGGAGGTGGGCTCGTCGGCAAGGATCAGCTGCGGGCCGTTGACGATGGCGCGAGCGATGCTGGCGCGCTGCGCCTGGCCCTGGCTGAGCTGGGCCGGGAATCTGTCCGCCTTGTTCTCGATGCCCAGCCGCGCCAGCGCGGCGCGCGCCGCGGCCGGATCGATGGGCAGGCCGGCGCAGTACTGCGCGGCGGTGAGATTCTGCAGGATGGTCAGCGAAGGAATCAGGTGCAGGCGCTGGAACACGATGCCGATGTTGCGGCCGCGGAAACGGTCCAGGGCGGTGCCGGCGATGCTGGTGAGGTCCGTATCAGCGACGCGCACCGATCCGCTTTCCGGCTTCAGCAAGCCGGCGGCGACATGCAGCAGGGTGGTCTTGCCGCAGCCGGACGGCCCCAGCAGCAGGCAATGCTCGCCGGCGGCAAGCTTCACCGAGGGCAATTTGATCTTCGGCGAGGCGGCGTAACGCACTTCCACCGCGTCAATGGCCAGCATGGAGCGGCCCCCTGCTGGCTGCGCCGACGGAGGACAAGACAACATTCGGCAAAGCAACCTGGAGAATCAGGCTGCCGGCACAACGACAAGCTGCGCCTGCGCCGCGAGGCGCAATATCGGAAAACATGGATCAATCCCGGTGAATCGGAGGGGGACGCCGCGATGCGGGCGTCAGCGGGCACAGAATCCGATCAGGCGAGGAAGGATGGGGGGCCGCGGGTATTTGGACGGGCGAAGGGGCGGCGATCGATGCAGCCGATCATCGAGGGCGCAACGGATGTGTGCGCCGGCAGCGCGGGCAGCGGCAGCACCACCGCCGAGGGCGGCACCGGCACCGCGTCCGCAATCGCACAGGTCTGGCAGTTGTCCGTGCCGTGGCCTACGAGATCGTGGTGCGTGGCGTGCACGACCGCGCCGAGCTGGCTTGCCAGGAAGGCCAGCAGCAACAGCAGGTGTGTGAAACGCCCGACTCTCATGACTCTTATTCCAGCACGATCCGGATGGGGTGACAAATGCAGCAACGCAACATTCGTTCCATTTGGCGGCGGCGCCCTGGGATGCGCCGGGTGAAGGCTGCTGTTACGTTATAACAGCGTCATGTTATAGCACATTGGTAGGCAGCCATCACTTCCGCCCGTTGCCACAAACATCTCCGCTTGCCCACTGTTTCTATTTCGTCAGGGACTTGGTCCAGCATTCGTCGCACCAGCTTGCGGTCGAAGGGCCTGTAGGCGCATGGCGAGTGTGTCCGGGCGCGCCGCAGAGACCGCAGAATCCGCAAAATCCGTATGGCAGCTCCAGCTTCTCCAGCAGTTCGCGCTCTTCGTGCCAGAGGAAGCAGTAACAATTCCTTCGATGCCAATCCACTGACTCAGGTTCGATCTCTTTCATGGAGTCAGATATTTGCATTCAGGCGCCCCAATGGGAATCCTGTGGGACGCTTCGCTAGTCCGCACCAAGCCATGCGAGTTATTCACCCCCAACCTCAAGTACGATTTGATAGTCGGGATGGCCTCCGAGTTGCGCCAAAAACAACTCAATGATGGAAATTTGTTTCGCGGTAAACCGGGAATCCGAGAAATTCGTTCTGCGAAGCCTTTGCAGCCACCAGATAAAGAAGTCGCCCGAATCGGAGGCAGAAGCGTCGATTGAACCGCTGATTTCATCGAGCACGTACAACATGAACCGAGGCGCCAGGTACGCAGCGGCGGCCGGCGGGGCATAGGAGAAGAATGCTGCGCTCCTGGCAATTTGCCAGGATTCGATCTGATCCCATGTTTCCCAATGCTCGTCGAATGCACTGCGCCTGTCGCCGTAATCATCCTCGGCAATCGCATCACTCAAGCGGTAAGCCGGCACCGGATGCAGGGGAAAAGCATCGAGAATATCCACCCGGCTGACCAGGTTTTTCATGGCAGGAATATCCGGACTCGACAACGGATCATTCGCTATAACAGCCTGTTAGGAACTCAGTGCCTGCGAGAGTGCATTCGGCATGTAAGGACACCGCCAATCGTCTGAATATTACGCCGGATCAATTTCCGGCGGCATCCATGCACCGGGTGCGGCCGCCTACTTGGCGCAGTTGCGGCACAACCCCAGCACTTCGACCACCTGGCGCTGGGCCTGGAAGCCGCGGCGGGCGGCGTCGCGGTCGAGCAAGGTTTCCAAGGCCTGGTCTTCGCCTTCTTCGGCGGCA
The DNA here is from genome assembly GCA_028291705.1 of Nevskia sp. Classification (GTDB taxonomy): domain Bacteria; phylum Pseudomonadota; class Gammaproteobacteria; order Nevskiales; family Nevskiaceae; genus Nevskia. The sequence goes on along the minus strand of JAQGNS010000397.1, from coordinate 1,233 downwards.
CCGCAATCGTTGCACAGGAACAGGACACCGGCGTGGCGGTGCCCCGGGTGTTCACAGACGCGGAAGGCGCGCAGGGATTCGAGACGGTGCAGCCAGCCTTCGGCGGCGAGGAAATCCAGGGCGCGGTAGACGGACAGCGGCGCCACTTTCTTGCGCAGGCTGGCGCGCACACCGTCGAGCACCTGGTAGGCGGTCTGCGGCTGGGTCTGGGCGAACATCTGGCGGAACACGGCGCGGCGCATCGGCGAGAGGCGCTGGCGGCGCTCGGCGCAGCGAGCTTCCAAGCGCGCCTCGGCCGCGGCCAGGGTAGCGGCCTGGGCCTGTTTGGGGCGGGCGGCGGGCTTGCGCTTGGTGGCTGCCGGAACTGGGGTTCGCATGCCGTAATGTTACATCGTAACGCGAGCGCGCGGACTGCCCGGCGAAGGTGGTATTTCTATAACGCTGCCCCGCGGGACGATGGAGTGTGCGGCTTCCATCGAATCCTGCGGGGGCGAATTCTGCCCTACCCTCGCTTCACTCCTGCTTCATGCGTGCTTCATTCATGCCCAGGCGGCGGATAGGCCGGCATCAGCTCCGGCGCGGGCGGCAGGCCCATGGGCTTCTTCTTGAGCTGGTCGAGCAGGTAGTTCACGCCGGTTTCGAGTTGGACATCGCGTCCGGCCACCACGTCGGCGGGCTGGTCTTCGATCTCGATGTCCGGCACCACGCCGCGGTTTTCGATGACCCACTGCGAATCCAGGCCGTAGTTGCTGAATTCGGGCACGGTGACGCTGCCGCCGTCGAGCAGGGGGAAGCCGCCGCGGATGCCGCGCACGCCGCCCCAGGTGCGGGTGCCGATGAGAGGGCCGAGGCCGTACTTGCGGAAGAAGAACGGGAAGATGTCGCCATCCGAGCCGGAAAAGTGGTTGATCAGGCAGGCCTTGGGGCCGTTGATCAATTGCTGTGGGATGCTGATCGGCGCGCGCTCGCGGTTGGTACCCATGCCGACCAGGACGCGGCGCAGGCGCTCGAGCAGGATCTGGTCGATGAAGCCGCCGCCGTTCCAGCGCTCGTCGATCAGCAGGGCCTGCTTGTCGAGCTGGCTGTAGAACTGGCGCAGGAACTGATCCATGCCGCGGGCGTCCATGTCGGACAGGTAGACATAGCCGATCCTGCCGTCGGAAAGCTTGTCGACCAGGGCGCGGTTGTGCTCGATCCAGGCCTGCTCGCGCAGCTCCACTTCTTTCTTCACCG
>JAQGNS010000339.1 GCA_028291705.1 Nevskia sp. | reverse complement strand
CTACCCGGGAGGGCGTGGCGCAGACCCTGGGTAGCGCTGCGCGCTTCCCAGGCTACGCCTTGCTGTTATTCCAAGCTCGGCAAAGTATCCGGCCAGATCCTTCGCTGCGCTCAGGATGACAATAGCGAGCTTCAGCCGCGCTCTTCCCGCAGACCGCTGACGAACGCCCGCACCATCAGGTCCGACAGCGGCCTCACGTCCTTCAGCCCGCTCCAATGGAGTTTGCCGGTGGCGGACAGCACACACAGGCCGTGCACGCTGCTCCACAGGGCTGTAGCCGCCGTGCGCAGTTGCTTCGGTGATGCGTCGGGCAGCAGCGGCGACAGGTGCTCCTCGACAAATTCGAACAGGGCGGCCTGCCGCGCGTTGAGGCCGGGGTGATCCCACTTCTCCGGCGGCAGGTAGTGCTCGAACATCAGCCGCCAGCGGAAGGAATGCTTCTGGGCGAAGCCGATGTAGCCGGCGGCAATGGCCTGCAAGCGTTCCAGCGGCGCCTTCGGCTTCGCCGCCACGGTGCGCAGGTATTCATACATGGCGTCGGCGGTGCGCAGCGACACCTCCGCCAGCAGATCGTCCTGGTTGCTGAACAGCAGGTACAGGTTGCCGACGGTGTAGCCCATGGTCAAGGCCACCTTGCGCATGGAGAAACCGGCCAGGCCTTCTGCGGCGACGAGGGCGTCGGCGGCGTCGAGCGCCATGCGGCGCTGCTCTTCGCGGCTATGCTGGTTTCTGCGTCCCATGCGGCATTCTAGCCGTGATTTGAACGCTGATCATTTTCTGTGTCGCCTACGCAGTCCGGTCGTCGACGATGGCGTTCCAGCAGATATGGGTCAGGGTATCGGCCAGCTTCTCCAGCTGGGCGCCGCGCAGCCGGCGTCCGTATTGCAGGGCGCAGTGGTTCACGCTCCAGGTCAGCGCGTCGGCCAGCAGGGGCGTGGCGGCGGCGTTGGCCCGGCCGGCCCGGCGCAGGCTGAGCACGGCGCGCCGGCTTTCGGCGCAGAGGGCTTCCATGGTCTCGCGCCACAGGCGCGCCACCGCCGCATCGCGCGTCGCGGTTTCCACCACGGCGTCGATGATCACGTGGTGCTTCCGGTACACGCCGAGTATGCCGCGCAACGCCCGGCGCATGTCCTCGCGCTGCGCCAGCTCGGCGTGCTCGAACCATAGTCCCGCCGACGTCACGATCTCCTGCCTGACCCGCTCCATCAGGCGCGTCACCAGCTCCCCCTTGTCGCGGAAGTGCAGGTAGAAGGTGGCGCGGGCGATGCCGGCGGCGGCGGTCAGCTGCTCGATGCTGACGCTGGAGAAACTGCCGCCCTTGGCCAACAGCTGCTCCATCGCCCGCAGCAGCTTGTCCTCGATGCGGGGGCGGTCGGCAACTGGCTTGGCGCGGGTGCGGCGGATGGGCATGGAGCTGCATCACTTGGCGTTGGTCGATACCCGCCACTCTAACGGTTCGCCGCGCCGGCGGTCGATGCCGTGCCGGCATGCCCGGGACCGTGATGCGGCAATACCTGAAAAATAGACACAATGTCTATTTTTGGATAGACACAATGTCCATTTCTGTGTTACTACTCGGTGCGCCAGCGGCCTCGTTTTCCATTACATGCCGCGTCGGAGGAGACTCATGAGCAGCGTCAGCCCCATTGCGGAATTCCGTGTTCCTCCAGCAGGCGGCAAGGGCAATTCCAGTGCCCCCGCGGCGGCGATCGCGCCCATCGCCGTGCGCGACACCGTCGACGGTCCGCTGTCGACGTCCCGGCTGCGCAGGACGTTTTTGCTTTATGTCCTGCTGGCGCTGACGGGTTTGGTCCTGGCGCTCAGCGCCGGGCCGGCCCTGCGGGCCGGCGGCCTGGGCCTGATGCTGCCCGGCGGCGGCTTCCTCGGCCATCTCGGCGGCGGCCTGTGGCCGTCGTTCGGCGCCGTCGCCGGCCTGCTGCTGACCCTGTTGCTGTTCGGTGCCGCACTGTTCGCCTGGTTCGGCAGCGGCAACATCATCGCCCCGGTGGCGGTCTGGCTGGGCGCCGCCCTGCTGGCCGCCGCCACCGCGCCGGCGCCGGGCTGGTCCGGCGCGCCCTGGCTGTTGGCCGCCGCCATCGTCGCGGCGGCGACAGTGATGTTGCGCGGCCGGGCCCGCTATCGCGCGCGGGCCATCGCCGACCGCGACCGGCGCAATGCCCATCTGGCCAAGCTGGCCGCTCAACCGACGGCGCCGGCCACCGTGGCGCGGCCGGATGCCGGCGGCGTGCCGGAAGAGGCCGCCGGATACTTGCGTCATATTCTCGACCGCGCCTTGCAGCCGCTGGAGCGCTTCGACGGCTTCGACAGCATCGACCAGTTCCAGACCGCTTCCATCCGCTACCAGGTGTGCAATTTCGGCTATACCCTGGCGGCGCTGCAGTACGAGCACCTGCCGGCGTTCCGCGGCTACCTGGCGCAGGCCCAGCAGAACCTGCACCTCAAGATGCTGGATCACCGCAACTGGAAATACTGGGCGCTGGAAAACGCCTGGGGCAACTTGAGCCTGGATCCGGACCCGGTGCCGCGCGACAACATCATGTACTCGGGCTGGTTCGGGGCGATGCTGGCCGAATACATCTCCAATACGGGCGACAGCCGCTACAACGACAGCCCGCTGGTGCTGCGCCATCC
>JAQGNS010000335.1 GCA_028291705.1 Nevskia sp. | reverse complement strand
GGCGCTTCCTTCAGCACGCCGGTTTCGGTGGAAATGGTGCCGCCGCCGTCCTTGATGCCGCCCTTCCAGACTGCCCATGCTTTCTTTTTCACGTGCTGCTCCTCGATCGGTGAATGAAGGCCGCTTTGCCCCTCGCGGCCCCTGATTGGACACCGCTTGCGTGAAAACATTGCGACAGGCGGGGCGTACGCTGTCGCACAGACGCCGCCGCGGCCGGCGCGCTTTACTCCGGTTTTCCACGGAGGCGCCATTCCATGCCCTACAAACTCGGTTCACTGGCCCTGGCCCTGGCGCTGTTCGCCGCGCCCGGCGCGTCCTTCGCGCAGATCGGCATTTCGATCACCATCGCCCCGCCCGAGTTGCGGGACTACGAGCAGCCGGTGATGCCGGGCGACGGCTACATCTGGACGCCCGGCTACTGGGCCTACGGCGACGAGGGCTATTACTGGGTGGCGGGCGCCTGGGTCATGCCGCCATCCGAGGGCGTATTGTGGACCCCGGGCTACTGGGGTTGGAACGATGGCGCCTACGCCTGGAACCGTGGTTACTGGGGCCCGCACATCGGCTTCTACGGCGGCGTCAACTACGGCCACGGCTACGGCGGGCGCGGTTATGAAGGCGGCCGCTGGAACAACGGCCGCTTCGACAACAATCGCGCGGTGAACAATATCAGCAACACCAATGTTCACAATACCTACAACGAACAGGTGAACAACACCACGGTCAATCGCGTCAGCTTCAACGGCGGCAGCCGCGGCACCCATGCCGCGCCGACCACCGAAGAACGCTCGATGGCGCAGGAACACCATGTCGATGCGACCGCCGAGCAGTCACGGCACGAGCAGGATGCGCGCGGCAATCGTGGCGGAAAGGAAGCGGCGAATCACGAGCAGCCGGCGGGCGCCGCCGGGGCCGCGGCCGACAGGAAGCCGGAAGGCGGGAACAAGGCGGAAGCGAGAGGCCCGGCTGCCATGCAGCGGCCTGCCCAAGTCGCCCGTCCGCAGGCTCCGGCGCATCCGGCGCCGGCCGAAATACGCGTCGATCATGAGCATGCGGCCGGCGCGGTGCATCCGCAGGTGCATCCGCAGGTGCAGCCGAACCGCACGCCGCAGCCGCGGCCGCAGCAACAGCCGCACCCGGTGCAGGCGTCGCGCCCGCAACAGGAACAGCGGCCGCCGCAGCAGCAACGTCCTCAACAGGCGCAACGCCCGCAGCAGCAGCAACAGCAGGCGCGGCCGCAGCAGGAATCACATCAGCAACCGCAACACGCCGCGCAGGAATCGCATGAGCATGGACACCCTGGCGGTTAGCGGTAGCGCGCCCCGGGCAAGTGGCGCGGCGGTCAGAGCTTCCAGGTATCCATGAACCCGGCGGCATTGGCCGCCGCATCGATCAGGCCGTGCAGCGCCACCACCAGCGCGAAGCTGCGCGTGCGCGCCCACAGCACGCCGAACAGCAGGCCGACGACGCCCTGCATGGCGATGCTGTAGGCCGCCGCGGTGAACAGGGTGGGATGCGCGCCCAGGCCTTCATCGGCACCGGCGCCGCGCAGCCAGAAGCCCGGCGCATGCGCCAGGCCAAAAGCCAGCGCGCCCAGGCAGACGGCGGAGACCTGCGAGCCGGTCAGCGCGGCCAGCCGCGATTGCAGCAGGCGGCGGAAAAAGAACTCCTCGACCAGGCCAGCCTCCAGCGACATCCAGGCGAAGCACAGCAGCGCGCCCAGCACCCAGTGCCGCGCCTGGAACTCCGGCGCCAGCAGTTGCCGCGCGCCGGTGCCGACGACGAACTGCACCGCCACCGCGATCACGCCCAGCACCAGGAAGCACAGCCCCAGCCGCGCGCGCCCGGCCGTCACCGCGCCGACCGTCGGCCACGCGCCGTGGGCCAGGCGCAGCACCAGCGCCGGCACCGCGACAAAGGCGGCGACCTTGAGCAGGGTATTCACCACATTGCGCCAACGCGGGTCCGGTACGGCCGGCAACAGCGAGCCGAGCAGGTCGCCCTTGACGGCGAGGAACAGCGTCACCGCCAGCAGCAGCGCCAGCAGGATCAATGCCTCGTGCCGCAGCGGCGGCGCCGGCGTTCCCGGCGACGGCAGACGCAGGCAGCACAGCAACCCCAATGCCGGCAGGCCAAGGCCGAAGATCACCAGCACGCCGATGGTGTCCTCCAGCGGACGCCCTCCGGCGGCCAGCACGCCGACACTCAGGCAATAAGCCAGCACGAATAACCACAGCGCGCGATTGCGCAACACAGCAGGCATGAAGGTTTCCGGAAGTCCTGGATGACCCTGCTTGGATGCGGTCACAGGTTGTGGTGGATGTGCGCGCTGCGACTGCTGTCGCTCCGCCAAATCGGCGGCAATCAACGCACTGTTTTGTAGCGTCTTTTTCGCCGCAATGCAGCATTTGGCAGAACGCGAAATTGGGTATAGCTTATGCGCGAGCGCATGGAGAAGGGATCTTCGGCGCCGTTAAAAAACTAAGGACAGGGGGGAGACATGAAAACGGCTCTTGGGGCGGTATTTCTGGTATCCGCAGTTCTCGGCAGTCCAGCCATTCTCGCAGACGATGCTACCGGCACCGCGGCCGGTTCCACCGCGGCTGCCGCCAACACGGCTTCCGGCTCGACCGCCACGCAGGTTGTGGTCGGCGTTGCCACGGCCGTGGTGATCGGCGTGATCGTTGCCGGGTCTTCGGACA
>JAQGNS010000316.1 GCA_028291705.1 Nevskia sp. | reverse complement strand
TGATCCATCAGGTAGCTCTGCGGCGTTTCCCCCGGCACCTTGGCATAGACGAAGCCGAGGTTGGCGCCGAGCGCGTCGAGCTGCGCGTTGGGCCCGGTCACGGCGAGGAAATCCGGGCTGAAGTAATGGGTGTACTGCCCCAGGGTCTCCGGGGTATCCCGTTCCGGGTCGATCGACAGGAAGATGAAGCGGATCTTGGCCGCATCCGCGCCCAGGCCCTTTTCCACCGCTTTGAGCTGCGCCAGCGTGGTCGGGCACACGTCCGGGCAGTGGGTATAGCCGACGTAGATCACGCTCCAGTGCCCGGCCAGGTCGGCCTTGGTGAAGGGCTTGCCGTCGCTGCCGTTGAGGCTGAAATCGGCGATCGGCCGCGGCTGTTGCAACAGTGTGCCAGACTGGATTTGCACGGTTGCGGGCCGCAACACCACCATCCCGGCGACAATGCCGATCAGCACGGCAAATGCCGCCAGCAGGCCCAGGCTCAAGGAACGATTCGACACGTTAAGAAGGTCTCCGCCACGCCGTTCGGCGCAGTCATCAAACAAGAAGGCCGTTACTTTAATAAAATACCGGTCTTGCCACACTGAAATTCCCCCGAATGCCCCCCGAACCCGCCTCATTGCCCGATTCACCGGAGTTCCAGGCCCTGCGCAGCGTGCGCGACCTGGTGCGCTGGGGCGCCTCGGAGTTCAGCCGCGCTGGCCTGGTCTTCGGCCACGGCACCGACAATGCCCTGGATGACGCCTTCCACCTCGTCATGTGGGCGCTCAAGCTGCCCTTCGAGCTGCCGGCCGTGTACCTGGAAGCCAATGTCACCGAGCGCGAGCGCATCGCCGTGATCGAGCTGCTGCAAACCCGCGTGCGCACCCGCAAGCCCGCGCCCTACCTGACCGGCGAGGCCTGGTTTGCCGGCCTGTCGTTCGAGGTGGACGAGCGCGTGCTGATCCCGCGTTCCCCCATCGGCGAACTGATCCAGACCCGTTTTGCCCCCTGGCTGACGGTGGACCCGGAGTCGATCCTCGACCTTTGCGCCGGCAGCGGCTGCATCGGCATCGCCTGCGCCTACGCCTTCCCGGAAGCCGGGGTGGAGCTGGTGGAGATCGACGCCGGCGCCCTGCAACTGGTCGAGCGCAACATCACCCGCCACAACATGGGCGAGCAGGTGAACGCCGTGGCCGGCGACCTGTTCCAGCCCGTCGCCGGGCGCCGCTACGACCTGATCGTGTCGAACCCGCCGTACGTGCCCACCGCCGAGTGGCAGGCCCTGGCGCCGGAGTTCAAGCACGAGCCGCGCGTGGCCCTCGAAGCCGGCACAGACGGCATGGACGTGGTCGAGCGCATCCTCAGCCAGGCGCCGGACTACCTGTCCGACGACGGCATCCTGGTCTGCGAAATCGGCGGCTCGCAGGAGGAATTCCTGGCGCGCTATCCGGACATCCCGGTGGCCTGGCCGGAATTCGAAAAGGGCGGTGACGGCGTCTTCGTGATCAATCGCGACGAGCTGATGGCCTGGCTCGACGCGCGCGGCTATTAGAGCGGGAATTTTTTCGGGAAACCCTCGGACATGTCCGGCAATACCATCGGCAAACTGTTCTGCGTCACCAGCTTCGGCGAAAGCCACGGCCCCGCCATCGGCTGCGTCGTCGACGGCTGCCCGCCGGGCCTGGCCCTGAGCGAAGCCGACATCCAGCCCGACCTCGACCGCCGCAAGCCCGGCACCTCGCGCCACGTCACCCAGCGCAAGGAAGCCGACGCGGTCAAGATCCTCTCCGGCGTCTATCAGGGCTACACCACCGGAACGCCCATCGCCCTGCTGATCGAAAACACCGACCAGCGCTCCTACGACTACGACAAGATCAAGGAAGTCTTCCGCCCCAACCACGCGGACTACGCCTACATCCAGAAATACGGCCGCCGCGATCCGCGCGGCGGCGGACGTTCCTCCGCCCGCGAGACCGCCGTGCGCGTCGCCGCCGCCGCCATCGCCAAGAAGTACCTGCGCGAACGCCTCGGCACCCAGGTGCGCGGCTACTGCGCCCAGATCGGCCCGCATGCCTTGGAGCTGAAGAGCTGGGAAGCCGTGGAGCAAAACAGCTTCTTCTGCCCGGACCCCGACCAGGTGCCGATGCTCGACGAATACCTGACCCAGCTACGCCGCGACGGCGACTCCGTCGGCGCGCGCATCAACGTCGTCGCCAGCGGCGTCCTGCCCGGCCTCGGCGAGCCGGTCTACGACCGCCTCGACGCCGAACTGGCCTATGCCCTGATGAGCATCAACGCCGTCAAGGCTGTGGAGATCGGCGACGGTTTCGAAGTCGTCGCCCAGCGCGGCAGCCAGGCCCGCGACGAACTCAGCCCCGAAGGCTTCCTCGCCAACCATTCCGGCGGCACCGCCGGCGGCATCTCCACCGGCCAGGACATCCGCTGCTCCATCGCCCTCAAGCCCACCTCCAGCATCACCATCCCGGGCAAGACCATCGACAGCGAAGGCCAGGCCACCGAGATGCGCACCACCGGCCGCCACGACCCCTGCGTCGGCATCCGCGCCACCCCCATCGCCGAAGCCATGGTCGCCCTGGTG
>JAQGNS010000315.1 GCA_028291705.1 Nevskia sp. | reverse complement strand
CGTCGGCGCCATCTCTGCGGCGCCGATCTGTTTTGTTCTCATATACGGAACGCCGGTCTGTATAGCGATACGCGAATGTATGCGTCGCTTCCGGAAGGTGTCAACACTGTTCCGCGGGCGAGCGCATCGAGCGACCGCGCTGCCGCTTGCGTTCCTTTGCATATCCCGCTGTTTCACGGAACGCTGCGGATAACGCCGGTTCTTCAATTCCGCAGGCGCGACAGCCGATAACTGGCGTGGTATTTGCTACTTTGACTTGCGCTTCGGAGAACTCGAGCGGGCACCCCCCCTGGACAGCCCGCCGGGAGTCTTGCATCGACGCGCAGGGGGCGTTGAATCGACGAGGTTCTCGTGAAAGTTTTTTATGTGACAGCGGCAGTGGCGGCAATGGTCCTGAGCGCCAACTGCATGGCGGAAGACCTCACCGCCGCCAAAGCCGAGGAACTGCTGCAGCCGTTGATGACCAATGACTGCGGAACGTATTACACCGAGCAGGGCGAGCCCGACTTCGCCGAGCTTGAAAGCAAACCGATGTGCATTTACAAGCCGCGGGTCACGCGGCTGGTGATGGGCAGCAACAGCGCCACCGTGGAATACAACCACGACCGCCATTTCACCAACGAGATGTCCCTCGCCTGGCTCGCCGACTACACCAAGATGGAAGCGCACGAAAAGCCTTCCCTGATGTTCAAGACCCTGAAGGCCCACCTCGACAAGTGGCGGGCCGACAGCGGCGGCGTCGATTCAGGCGATCGCCCGGGCCGGGCCACCTTCAAATTCGACGCCGGTGTCTGGAAGGTGGATTCGGCGCCGCAATAGCGGACACGGTACCGGCAATTCTGGTTCAGGCGAAGCTGGTGCCGGAACCGCCGCACAGCGATGAATCGCATCCTTCAGCGGAAATCGCCCGACCCGGGATAAAACGTCTAGCCATATCCCGATAAAGTCTCGGATTCCGCTGGCTGCAACCACGACGCCTGCCTATGATCGCTGCGCGCCGCGGGGACTTTTCGACCGACGCATTTCAAATGCCCATCACATAAGCGGAATGGCGCCTGCTCCATTTGCCCGGCGCCATGTCACCGCGCGCGATGCCGATGCCGGCGTTCTTGCGTGGACTTGCAGCCGATTCCGACTGTACCCCGCGCCACAGACTACTCAGGACGATGGAACATGATGGTTCGCAGCATCACGCGCTGGTCGTTGGTCATGGGGCTCGTTACCGGAATCGGCGGCTGCGGCGGCGGCTCTTCCGCAACGACCGGATCCTCCTCCGGCAGTGATGGGAGCGTCGGCGGCGGCGGCAGCTCGGCGGCCGTGGCCCAGGGATGCAACTGGCTATACGAATCCGATGCGCAGACCGCGAACATCGAGTACCCGGAAACGCATGCCGTGTACTGGGTGGCGGCGCTTCCGGACAGCGTTCCCTCCGGCGATCACATCGAGATCGCGGGCCTGTCCGCCAGCGCACGATATTTCTCGTTCGAGATTTACAGCGAGAGCGGCACGCTGGAATCCGGGTTGAACGACACCGATATTTTCGGCGAAACCTTGCCGGTTTCGGAATCGGTGCAGGCGGGAAAGGGCTACCGGGTATCGGTGATCTACAGCCTCACCACCGCCACTTCCGGCACCACCCTGGTGGCGAACCCCGCGGCGCTCAGCCTCAGAGCTCCCGCCCACAAATTCCTGCTGTACCGGCTGTATCTGCCGACGTCCGGAGCCGCCGACGCCGCAAGCCTGCCGGCATTGACCTACGTTGCACGCGACGGCTCAAGCACCGCCCTGTCGACGAACCCGGACCAGAATTCCTGCGCGACAATCCGGGCCAACATCCAGCAGGCCCTGACCGATGGGCGCGACGCCGGTTCGTCCGACGACGGCTCCGTCGCCGCGACGCCCGTGCCGGCGGTGAAGCCGGCGCGCATGAAAATCTTCCGCTCCAGCCTGGGTAAATTCCAGAACCTGGGCGCGCGCTACATGTACCTGAAGAGCAACAATAGCCTTGGGGACATGATGATCGTTCGCGGCAAAGCCCCGGCCTACTCCGGTAGCGGACAAACCGCGCAGGTGCGCTACTGGTCGATCTGCAGCGACGAGTTTCCGGCGCCGCACCGTGTGGTGGCCTGCCTGGCGGATCAGGAAGCCCTCATCGGCGCCGACGGGTACTACAACGTGATCATTGCCGACAAGGCGCCGGCCGCCGGCTACCAGTCGGAATTCGATTACCTGCCCTGGGGCCAGACGGCCTTCGGTGCGCCGATCTACCGGCAGTTGCTGGCCGCTCCCACCTTCACCCGATCGATTTCCGGCAGCAATTCCTCCCTCGATCCAGGCACTGCCCAGGGCGACTATTTCCCGCAGACGACCTACTGCAGCAGCGCGGTGTTTGCGGCCAACCTCGGGGCGGGAAGCGCCGCCGTGTTCAATGCCTGCAAGAATACGCAGGGCATAGGCCTGGTGCCCGATCTCGGCTGAACGCCGTACGAGAGCCAGCCTTGCCGGAAGGCGGTCCGCGCTAAGCTGTCGGCACCATGCTGTTCCATCTCGCCGCCAATGCCGTGGTGGTATTCCATCTCGGCTTCATCCTGTTCGCCATCTTCGGCGGCTGGCTGGTGCTGTGGCGCCCGCGCTGGGCCTGGCTGCATGTTCCGGCCTGGGCCTGGGGGGTATGGATCGAGTTGTCGCACAACGTCTGTCCGCTGACGCCGCTGGAAAACCACTTCCGCGCCATGGCGGGTGAAGCCGGCTACGGCGGCGGCTTCATCGATCACTACATCGTGCCGGTGATCTATCCGGCGGGCTTGCAACCGCAGCACCAGGTGGTGATGGCGGTGGTGTTGCTGAGCATGAATGCGGCGCTTTATGTCGCGGCGTTCATTCGGCATCGGCGGAAGAATCGGCGCTGAACTCTTCACTGTCATCCTGAGCGTAGCGAAGGATCTGGTTTAGGCGCAGGGCCAGATCCTTCGCTACGCTCAGGATGACAAAGAACACACTTGTTGGACGCGGCGCTTCAGGGAATGATGCGACGACGCCGCAGGTCGGCAAAGATGTTCATGAACATCGCCTCGGTCTCGACGTATTCATGGAAACCGAAGCGCCGCGCCTTGGAACCGTCGGCGAACAGGTCATAGTCCCAGGAAAAGACGAAGTCGCCGAAGCCCCAGGATGAGACATCCTTATAGGGCGTGCGCTGCAAGCTATGCGTTTCGATCATGCCCTGCCACAGCGGGTCCTTGTCGGCCATCACCACGTTGAGCGACATCGGCAATGGCGGCGCCACTTCCAGATCGAACCAGCGGGCGATCTTCGGCCACATTTCGTTCCAGCGGAACAGATCGCCGTTGTTGATGTTGAAGGCCTGGTTGGCGCAGTGCGGATCAGTGGCCGCCCAGACCGTGGCCTTGGCCAGCAGGCCGGCGTCGGTCATTTCCAGCAGCTTGTCGTAGGCGCCGGGCTTGCCCGGAAAACGCAGCGGCAGGCCCAACATCTTCGACATCGAGGCATAGACGGCGATGACGATGGCCAGGTTCATCGGGTTGCCGAGGGCGAAGCCGCCGACCACCGAGGGGCGGATCGCCGACCAGCTCCAGGCCTTGCCGCGCTGCCGCTGCTCGAGGAAATCCTGCTGATCGACATTGAACTCGGGCGGCATGTGTCCGGCGTCGGTCTCGCGCGCCGGCGTCTTGAACGGCCCCAGGTGCGCGCCGTAAACCTTGTAGCCCTGCATCAGGCTGACGTGACGTAAGCCCACCGCCACCGGCTCGACCGCTTCCACCACGTTGACCAGCATGGCGAGATTGGGCGGTACCAGTTCGGCCCAGCTGGGTCGATCCTGGTAGGCGGCGTAGAAGATATGTGTAACCTGGCGCAACTCGCCCAGCCTGGCGCGGCAGTCGTCGCGATCGAGCAGATCGACCGCGATATGGCGAACCCGTCCCGCGGCGGCTCCGCCGCGCCGGGACAGGCCGACGATCTCCCAGTCGCCCAGTGCGGCGAGGTGTTCGACCAGATTGCGACCGATGACGCCCTGGGCGCCGACCACCAGGGCGACCTTGTTTGTCGTGCTCATGCCATCTCCCGAAGCGAATGGATCAAGCCACAGCGAGTTGCGGCGCGCGGCGATCCATCAGCGCCGAAAGCGCGGTGAGCACCAGCCCGGCGAGGGCGACGGCAGCGCCGGCGAAGGGCAGTGCGGTGAGCGGCGCGCCCTGGATGATGACCACGCCGCCGAGCCAGGCGCCGAGCGCGTTGCCGAGGTTGAAGGCGCCGATGTTGAGGGTGGAGGCGAGATTGGGCGCTTCGGCCGCCTTGGCCACCACGCGCATCTGCAAGGGCGGCACGGTGGCGAAGGCGAATATGCCCCAGACGAAGACCGTGATCATGGCCGGCACCACCATGCGGCTGGTGTAGGAGAACGCCACCAGCACCAAAGCCAATGCGGCGAGGATGCCCATCAGGGCGGGCATCAGCTTCCAGTCGGCCAGCTTGCCGCCGAGGGTATTGCCCACGGTGAGGCCGACGCCGAACAGCAGCAGGATGCCGGTGACCGCGTGCGGAGACACTTTGGTGACTTGCTCGAGGATCGGCGCGATGTAGGTGAACACGGTGAAGACGCCGCCGAAGCCGAGCACGGTCATGCCCAGGGCGATCCACACCTGCGGTTTGCGCAGTACGGCAAACTCGTGCATCAGCTGCGTCTTCGGCAGCGGCAATTTGGCCGGGACGAAGGCGGCTACGGCGGCGAAGGCCAGCACGCCGATGGCGCTGACCGCCCAGAAAGTGGCGCGCCAGCCGGCGGCCTGCCCCAGCGCGGTGCCGGCCGGAACGCCGAGCACATTGGCCAGGGTCAGCCCGGTGAACATCAGGGCGATGGCCTGCGCCTGGCGGTTGGCCGGCACCAGGCTGGCGGCGACGACGGAACCGATGCCGAAGAAGGCGCCATGGCAGAACGCGGCCACCACCCGCGCCGACAGCAGCCAGCCGTAACCGGGCGCCAGCGCCGACAGCACGTTGCCGAGGATGAACAGGCCCATCAACCCCATCAGCGCCAGCTTGCGCGGCATGCCGGCGGTGACGATGGCGAGAATCGGCGCGCCGACCGCCACGCCCAGGGCGTAGCCGGTGACCAACAGGCCGGCTGAGGGAATGCTCACACCGAGGTCGGTAGCCACCTCGGGCAGCAGGCCCATGATGACGAATTCGGCGGTGCCGATGCCGAAGGCGGCGAGCGCCAGGGCGATCAGCGGCAAGGGAAAGGATTTACTGGCGGCGTTCAAGGTTTTCCTGGGCTGGAAGGGGTAGGGAATTTTCAGTGCGCGCATCATGATCTTTTCCGCCTGCAAACAGAATCCGTCTTTCGATCAAACCATCTGTTCCAAATCGTTGAAGATGCGGGGTTGCGGCGTTAAACTGCGGGGCAATCCCCTTCCGCACCGGAGCCGCCGTGGCCCCCGAAACCGTGGAACTGCCGGACCTGATGCTGTTCATCCATGCCGTCGCCGCCGGCAGCCTCTCGGCGGCCGGCCGCACCCTGAAAATCTCGCCAGCGGTGGCGAGCAAGCGCCTGACCCGGCTGGAACACTGCCTGGGCGTGCGCCTGCTGCAGCGCAGTTCGCGGCGGCTGGGACTGACCGAGGCGGGCGCGACTTACTACGAGCGGGTGGCGCCCCTGCTGGGCCAGTTGCAGGAAGCGGCCGTGGCCGCCTCCGGCGAAACCGCCGCGGTGCAGGGCACGCTGCGCATCACCGCCACCCACGCTTTCGGCCGGCGCTGGCTGGGGCCGCTGGCGGCGGACTTCGCCCGCCTGCACCCGCAGGTGGCGGTGAACCTGCACCTCAACGACGAGGTGGTGGACCTGCTCGGCGGCGGCTTCGACCTGGCGGTGCGCATCGGCCAGCCGCAGGATTCCAGCCTGATCGCCCGCCGCGTGGCGAGCAGCCACATGGTGTTGGTGGCCTCGCCCGCCTACCTGAAGAAGCACGGCAAGCCGCGCCTGCCGGCGGACCTGGCGCGGCATCGCTGCATTCCCCTGCTACGTCCAGGGCGCAGCAGCGCCAACTGGAATTTCCGCATGCCGGAGGGGCCGCTGAGCCTCAGCATCGACGGCACGCTGGGCAGCGACAGCGGCGAACTGGTCTACGACTGGGCGCGCCTCGGCGAGGGCATTACGCGCAAGTCGATCTGGGATGTGGCCGACGAACTGATTGCCGGCCGGCTGGTGACGGTGCTCGACCGGTATGTCGATGAGCCGGCGGACATTCACGCGGTCTATCCAAGCCGGCGTTTCGTGCCGCTGCGGGTGCGCCGCTTCATCGAGCATATGGAGGCGCGGCTGGCCAAGGCGCAGCCCGGGGTGCTCGCCGCGGCGAGCCGGCAGGCGCACGGCCAGGGCTCCAGGAAATCCGGCGGCTTGAGCATTGGCGCGGAAACCGCGAGTATCCAGAAAAAGTGAAGCTGCCGCCGTCACCTGGGAACGAGATCCGATGAAAAGCAGGCCGGTGCGCGTGCACCTGGGGGACATCGACGCGATCAAGCTCGGCATGAGCCGCTTCAGCCTGCGCGATCCCTATTACCTGGTGCTGACCATTTCCTGGCCGGTGTTCTTCGCCCTGACGGTCTCGTTCTACCTCACCACCAACCTGTTCTTCGCCCTCGCCTACTACGTGGTGCCGGGCTGCATCAACAACGCGCGGCCGGGGGTGTTCGTCGACCACTTCTTCTTCAGCATCGAGACCCTGGCCACGGTCGGCTACGGGGTGATGAGCCCGGCCAATATCTACGGCCATATCGTGGCCTCGACCGAGATCATCTTCGGCCTGATGAGCATGGCGGTGATCACCGGCCTGGTCTTCACCCGCTTCTCACGGCCGCGGCCGCGCCTGCTGTTCAGCCAGGTGGCGGTGGTGGCGCCCTACGAGCTGCATCCGGCGCTGATGGTGCGCGTAGTCAACGAGCGGCACGGCACGGTGGCCGAGGCGACGGCGCGGATGACGCTGCTGCGCCGCACGCGGATGCCCGACGGCAAGATCCTGCGGCGCTTCATCGACCTGCGGCTGGAGCGGCCCAGCACGCCGATCCTCAGCCTGTCGTGGAGCCTGATCCACCTGGTCGACGAGACCAGCCCGCTGTGGGGCGCGACGGCGGAAACCCTGGAACAGGAAAGCGGCCTGCTGGTGGCCTCGATCAGCGGCTACGACGAATCGATCTCGGCGAGCGTGGTGGCGCGGCAGACCTATTCGGCGCGCAAGGTGCTGTTCGATCACGAATTCATCGACGTGCTGGACCAGTTGCCCACCGGGGAGGTGGTGCTGGACATGGCGCGCTTCCATGAAACGGTGCCGGTGGTGCGGCCCATCACATAACCAGTTACGTAATTGGTTTGCAGGCAAGGGCGCGAACCGGGGCGCCTGCATGATGGACAGCCGCTATGGCGGCTTGGGTGCCGCGACCAGATCCGCCGCATACAACTCGCCATTCGGGCGCTTCAGGCGCAGATGCAGCGTCTCGCCCACCGCCTTGTGCATACGACGCTTCAGTTCGCTGCCGTCGGCCTGGGCCACTGTCATGCCTTCGACCTCGACCAGGGTATCGCCCGCGGCGAGGTGCTGCGCTGCCGCCGGCGAAGCGGGGGCCACGCTGGCCACCGAGGCGGATTCAACCACGGGGTTGATCCAGGAGCCGCCGGCATCCACCTTCAGGGCCATGCCGAACCAGCCCGGTTCGGCGGCGAAGGTCAGCGCGGTCCACATTAGCGCAGCCGCTCCGGCTAGCCAGGCACACACCGACACACCGGGAGCCCCGCTTCTACAGATCGCCATGGATGACGCGCGCCGCGTATTGCTCGACATGACTGTCACTCGATTTTGTACGGGCCAATATTTCAGCAATGCTATTTACGTAAATAGTTTGCAGCTAAAGGCCGGCCCTCGGCGGCCAGCGTGGCGGCCGGCCGCTGCGGCGAAGCCCGCACCGTTTCAGAATTGGGTGGAAGCGGCTGCCGGAATGATCAGCAATGCCTCAATTCCGGTAAAAAAGCAAGATTCGTTTTTGTGAGGCAGTGCCTTAAATCCCCTTTCATGATTAAGCTCCCGTGGTGCATCCGTTTGCCGGACCCGCCGGGACCGAACCCGCCAGCCGCCGGCCACGCCGGCACCCGCTCAAGAGGACAGATTCATGAACGCTCCGATCAAATTGCAGCTTCTGCTCGACACCCAGCGGCTGGAGCGCAATCCCTTCCCGATTCCGACCGGCTGGTTCTTCGCCGGCTATTCGGACAGCATCCAGCCCGGTGAGGTGAAGAACATCAATTTCCTCGACCAGGAATGGGTCATGTTCCGCGGCGAGAACGGCACGGTCGGCATCACCGACCCCTATTGCCCGCACCTGGGCGCGCACCTGGGCCACGGCGGCACGGTGGTGGGCGACAACATCCGCTGCACCTTCCATCACTGGGAGTACAGCGCCGAAGGCTTCTGCAAACACATCCCCTACGCCAAGGTGATGCCGCCGATCACCAAGAAGCAGCCGATCCTGCGCACCCTGCCGGTGCAGGAACGCTACGGCCTGATCTGGGCCTGGTACCACCCCGAAGCGGCGGATCCGCAGTGGGAGCTGCCGGCGATCCCCGAGATGGAGGAGCCGGGCCACGTCAAGCCCAGGCGCTGGAGCGGCTCCGTCAACACCGCGATCCAGGAAGTGGCCGAGAACGGCGTGGACAACGTGCATCTGAAGTACCTGCATGGCACGCCGATCGTGCCGCCGACCACGGCCACCTTCGAAGATCACAAGATGCAGATCAACATCGGCATGGGCTACATCATCGGCGACATGTTCGGCCCCGGCCTGAACGTGATGCGCTTCACCAAGGACGGCGTCACCGCCACCATGATTTCCTACTCGGTGCCGATCACGCGCAACCAGACGCAGATGAACATGAGCTTCACCCACAAGGATTATCCGCAGGGCAGCAAGGAGCGGGCGATCGCGGAGCACCTGGTGGCACACTCGATCGGCGAGGCCGAGGGCGAGGAGAGCGCCGGCTTCGAAAGCGTCGACATGATCGTGTGGAACAACAAGAAGTACCGCGCCAAGCCGCTGCTGTGCGACGGCGACGGCCAGATCATCAAGTACCGTCAGTGGTTCAAGCAGTTCTACCCGGGCTGGGAAAACTCCGACAAGATCTGAGCTGATTTTTTTTACTGCGCGCATGCGGCTCCGGTCGCCTGCGCGCATTTTTTTGGAGAGCGATATCGATGGTTGAAGTTCGTGCAAGCGACCGCGACGGCACCGAGCACCGGCTCGAAGCGGAACGCGGCCGCCCGCTGATGGAAGTGCTGCGCGAAGCCAACCTGGGCGTGGAAGGCACTTGCGGCGGCGCCTGCGCCTGCGGCACCTGCCACGTCTACGTCGGCGCGGCCTGGGTCGAGCGCCTGCCGGCTAGGAGCGAGGACGAGCAGATGATGCTGGACGCCATCGCCGAACTGGTCGAGGTGCGCCCTGCTTCGCGCCTGTCATGCCAGATTCCGGTCAGCGAGGAACTCAACGGCATTGAAGTGGAGATCGGGCCGGTTCCGTAAGAGGGGAATCGCGGCAATCAACATTGCGCGCGATAGGCGAAGCGCATTGAGCCCTTGGTGAGGCGGGCTGGGCAGCTTTCGAGATGCAGCCGGGGGGGGTAGAGAGCAAGTTACAGAGCTTGTGTAGGGCGGCGGCTTTGGGCGGCGCAGCGGCGGCCACAGGCCGCCCTACGGGGAGGCGCACCCCGACGCTTTATCTACGCTACCCTGCCTAGGCAATCAATACAGGGATGCAAAGCTTGGGCATGAATACTCCAACCGATCGGCAACTCGCCCCGCCCGGCGGCTGGCATCCCGCCACCGCATCGCGCATTCCGCCCATTCAGCTGCACGGCGCCGGCCTGCGGCCACGACTGCTGGCCTGGGTGCTGGGGCTATTCGTCAAGGGTGATCCGCCCGGGATTTTCCTGGTGCTGATGCGGCACTGGCGGCTGTTCCGGGCCTGGCTGTCGTTCGCGGCGCGGCTGATGCCATTCGGCAAGCTGGACCGGCGCGATACGGAGCTGGTGATCCTGCGGGTGGGCTGGAACTGCCGCTGCCGCTACGAGTGGGGGCAGCATGTCGCCATCGGCCTGCGCGTGGGGCTGACGCCGGAGCAAATTGCACGAGTGACACAAGGCGCCGATACGCCGGGCTGGGAGCCGCGGCATGCCGCACTGCTGCGGGCCACGGACGAGCTGCACCATGCGCGCATCCTGTCAGCCGATACCTGGCAAAACCTCACGGCGCATTACGACGATAAAAAGCTGCTGGAGTTGTGCCTGCTGATCGGCCACTACGAAATGCTGGCGGGCATGCTCAACAGCCTGGGGCTGCCGCTGGATGCATCGGCGGAAACCGCCCTGGCATCGGCACCGATCCATCACCTGGGCGCCATGGAGGATCGCGCATGAACAACGGACAAGCGCACATCCGCCACGGCTTCGGCGCGGTGCGCCCCTATCTCTATGGCGATGCCGACCTGCCGGATTTCGTGCGCGAAGTGTTCGGCGCGGAGGAGCTGGAGCGCACCCCGCACAAGCACGGCGGCTGCAACGTCGAAACCCGCATCGGCGATTCCATCATCGTGATCGAGGCGGGACCGCATCCGCCCGGAGAGAAAACGCGCGCCTCGGTATATGTGTACGTGGAGGATACGGACGTGGCCTATGGGCGCGCCCTGCGGCTTGGCGCCACATCGGTAACCGAACCGCAGGACAAGCCCTGGGGTGATCGCGTCGCCGGCATGCAGGACAGTTTCGGCAATGTCTGGTGGATTGCCACGCAACGCCGGGTCTGCGTCTGATCCACGTTTTTTGCGATGGGCTTTCGTCCGCGCTTCGTCACGCGCATAAAAAAGAAGCCGGGGAAATCCCCGGCTTCCTGAATCTGCCGCTGGCTTCGCTCGCGCTTCAGTGCATTGTGATGGTGCCGAATTTACGCTGCGCCTTCGCCACGGGACGCTTCGCCGCCGCGGCAGCCGGGAAGGTATCGGTGAGGGCGATGGTCTGGATGATCGGCGTGCCGAACGGTGTCGCAGCCAGGGCGTGCACCGGAATGCCACCGCTGGGCGTCGGCGTCGCCGTGGCCTTCAGGAAGGCCTGCAGATCGATCAGCAGCAGGGTTTCGCTGCCATCCTCGTTGATTGACAGCGTCACACCATAGCTCTTGTTGTTGGATGCCAGCAGGGCGCCCACCGCATGCGGATCGGCAGAGGTGGAGTTGTACTCGGAACTGACGGCATTGTAGTAGCGCCAGTCGGTCAGGCCGGCCCAGGTCTTGCCGTTGGCGGGCGCCGCGGGGTCGTCCAGATGCCCCACCAGCAGGGTCTGGCTGAAGGCCGCGATGCCCAGCACCAGGTGATTGGTCGATTCGATCGCCGAGCCGCTCAGGATGGGGGGCTCGGGGACGCTATCGGCCAGGTACACCGACTTCATCATGCCGCTGCTCTTGGCGCTGAAACTGGCGGCGGCGCCGCTGCCGCTGAAGGTGAACTGGGTGGGATCATGCAGATCGATGAAGCCCATATAGCTCTCGTCTTCGGGCGTGATCAGGCCGACATGGTAAGCCACATCCACCGCATTGCCGTCGACGATACCGAATGGAGAGGCGCCTCCGGCACCCGGCACGGTCACGCCGAAGCCGGACTGGAACTGCGCATCATCCAGCGCATAAGCGGTATTGCCGCCGCTGCCGGTGCCCAGGTTGACCAGTTGCAGGCCGCCGCCGGCACGCCCCGGCCCATAGTTGCCGGACAGCAGCAGACCCGGCGAAAACAGCGCGGGGTCCGAGGTGGCGCCGCCGAGGTTTTCCGCCGCAATTTGCGTGGCGGAGAGGGGGATGGGTGTCCCCAGGGTTTGCGTCGCGACATCATAGGTTTGGTAACCGTCGCCGGTGGCCAGGCGCACACCACCGAGGCGGCCGACATTGGGGTCGTAGATCGAACTCGAGATGTAAGCGGAGCCACCAGAGAAGCCGGTCTGGGTCTTGAGGGTTTTGGAGAAGTCCGAATCGTTCAGCACGGTCTGCTTGTCCAGGTCCACCAGCACCAGATGGGCGGTAGCGAAGCTGGAGAGCACCGCTTCGGCGTCGGCCTGCCCCGGGATCGCGGTGACCGCATCAACCGTCGGCAGCGAGAGATTGCTCTGGCTGTCCTTCAGGGCCGCCAGGGCGGCATTGAGCTTGGAGAAGGAATTCAGCACCGGGCTGACCGGGTTGTTGATGTCCAGCCCCTGCAGGCCGAATCTGCGTGCCGCGACCAGCAACAACTGGTGGCCGCTGGAGGGCACCACGATCTCGCTCACCGCGCCGGAAGAGCTGGTGCTCAGCGCGGCCGACTGCGGCGCCACCTTGCCGACACCGGAGCGAATAGCGATCGGCACCGAAGGGTCAATAGCGGTGCCGCTGGAAGCGGTGACCACACCGACCGGTGGATTGGTGCTGTTGCCGAGATAGGTGCTCATGGCACTGATCAGGATGCTGCTGCCCAGGGTGCTCGGAATGGTGGTGGTGGTACCCGGGAACTTCACCGGTCCGCCGCCGGGGCCGGCACCGTCCGGCGTGCCGTCGAAATAATCGGAAGCGAGCGCGGCGATGAGCCTGGCCGGCGGCTGGTTCTGCGACAGGGCTTCCTGCTCCAGTGCGCCGAATACCAACGCGAGCACTGCTCCATCGCCGGTGGTGGCGCTGAAGTCCGGCGCCAGGGTGCTCAACGGCGAAGTGCTGGCAATGCCGAAGGCCAGTTTGATGAGGCTATCCGCCGAACTGGCGGCGCAGGTGATGACGCTGCCGGAGCAGGTGGCATGCGGGATCGGCTTGACTCCCAGGCCCTGGCTTTTCGCGCTGGGGCCGGCACCGGCGATGACGCCCTGGGTGCGCGATACGGCCAGCGTGGTCAGCGGCGATACGACGATGCCGCTGAGACCGGTGACGCCCACCTGCGGCAACAAGGCCGACAAGCCGGTGCCCGCCGCGTTGGTCACGGTGGTAGCGGTATTGGCCTCGCTGGAATAGCTGCCGCCGCTGCTGACCAGCAGCACGTCGAGCGGAGCCGCGGTGCCGGCGGTAAGCGTCAGACTGAAACTGCCGTCACCGGAGCTGGTGGCGGTACCCAGTGCGGTGGTGCCGGCCGTGCCGTCGCTCTTGACCGGGAAAGCAGTCACCGTGGCGCCCGATAGCGCCGCTGCGATCAGCTTGCCGGACAGGGTGATGGTCGGGCCCGCACCGCCGCTGGAAGAGGAGCTTCCCGACGATGAGCTTGAAGAGGAGGATGAGCTTCCCGAAGAAGATGAGGAAGAAGAGCCGGAATTATTGTCGTCGTTGGTGCATCCACTGAGCGCGGCGAGCAGCAGCACGGGCGCGCAGATCCATATTCGTGACTGTTTCATCGAAAATCTCCCAGGCGGTCGGAAAAGAACCTGAAGGGCTGTTCATCCCTTCGCTGGAAGATACGTAACCAGGGGGCCGGCAGCGCCACCCGATACAGGGGGTATTCAGGGGGGAGTTGTGACGGACTTCACACTGGCGACCGCGCCTGGGCCGGCATCCCCGCCCGCCCCGCTCCAGTCCAGCCACAGGCGGCCGTCACGGTAGACGTGGCCGCTGGCCTTGAGTGCCGTGGCGGTGTCCTCGAGCCGTTCATGGACGTTCTGCAGCGGCGCCGGCACGGCATCGCGGCCCAGGGCGAAGCTCTGCTCGCTCACCAGGTCCATGTAGGCCTTGTCCAGGCGCAGGGCCCGTTCGCGCGTCGGCACGATGAGGGCGCGGATATCCTGGTCGCCTCCCGGCGCCGCGCGGCGCAATGCGGCGCGGTCGAGAATCCCGCCGGGAAAGAAGCGGGTGAGGATTTCGTCGTTGGCGCGGAATTCGTCGCCGCCGCCGACGCGCTCGAAATATTGCCGTATCTCCGGCGTGCGGCTGCCGGCCTGCGGCACGTCGACGATGCCGGCCAGATCCTGGTGCCCCCAACCGGCGGCACCAGGCACCTTGCGCGGCAGGCCGAAGGTCTGGTCCACGGTGACGCCGATGGTGGTGTGGCAGCCCAGGCAGAACATCTGCTCCTGCCGCGTTTGCAGACGCAGCGCGCCGGAAGCGTCTTCGATGAAGCCCTGCAGCTTCCAGCCGAAGGTATTGGCCAAACCGGTCTCGGCGTTCCCGGCGAAATCCGGCAGGGCGCCGATTTTCTTCGCCCGCGCCTCCTCGGCGTATTTGGCGTGCAGCGCGGTTTCGCTGACCGACATCAGCTTGACCGAATAGCGCAGCTCCTTCAGGCGCTCCGACAGCAGCGCCGGCGCATCCGGATCGACATAGCGGACGCTGTGCAGGAATTCGATGCCGAGCGGGTAGTCGTAACGCCGCACCGGCTCGGACGCCGCGGCACCTGCATAATGCGGCGGCAGGCCGCGGATGGTGTCGATGGTGCCGCCGATGCGGCCGTCGCCATCCAGGTCCATGCCGGCCGCGGCTTCGTCGAGCGGCTCGACGCGGCGCTTCAGGGCGGCGTCGCTGACCGTGTCCGGCACGGCCATCGCCGCCTCCAGGATGGCCAGGTTGATCTTGTAGATTTCCGGCGACGGCGCGCCCTGTGCGTCCTCGCGGAAACGCGCCGGCAGGCGCAGCAGCACATCGTCGGTGGAGCCGTTGGTGGGCCAGAAGGTGCCGGGGAAGGGTTTGTAGCGGAAGGCGCGCCAGCCGCTGCCGTCGCGGGCGAAGCCGGCGCTGTCGAAGCCCTGGCGGTAGTCCAGGTCCGGCCGCCAGCCGGCGAAGCTGGCGTGTTGCGCCAGCGCCGCGCGCAGCGGCGTGTAGTTGTCCTGGCGGATGTAGGCCAGGGCCTGCGCATCGCTGATCCGCGCGATGGCCGCGCGGCGATCCTTGAACAGGTTGGTCCAGTGATTGGTCTTGCCCACCGGACTGAATTCGTATTTCGCCTGCAAGCCCCAGTCGTCCATCAGGTTGCGGCCGTTCTTCTGCGTGTGGCAGACCCAGCAGGGATTGGAGTGCGCGCCGGTGCGCGTGTAGCACTGCGGCGGCACGCCGCCTTCGCGGTTCGGCAGGCTGTTGTCGGCCAGCGCCATGGCCAGGGGATCCGCGGCAGCGGCCGGCGCATCGGCATGCGCAATACCCAGCGCCGGCAGCAGCAGGACTGCGCGCAAGGCCCGCGAAATCAGGTGTCGTATAACGCGCCTCTGCATCTGGCGCCTCCCCGTGAGTCCTTCCATATTACTGGGATACGGAGCGGCGTGGACAGTCGCGTCACGGACGCGGCGCCCCATGACAAGCGCCGACGCTGGAGGCTAGAGCGTGGCCCGCACCCGCGCCGCCTCGGCGGAAGGATTGCTGCCGAACAGGCGCTTGAACTCGCGGCTGAACTGCGACGGGCTTTCGTAACCGACGCGCTGCGCGGCGATACCGGCACTGAGGCCTTCCTGCACCATCAGCAGGCGCGCCTGGTGCAGGCGGATGGTCTTGAGGTATTGCAGGGGCGAGCTGGAGGTCACCGCCTTGAAATGGTGATGGAAGGCGGAGACGCTCATGCTGGCTTCGTCGGCCATGGTCTCCACGTCCAGCGGGCTGGAGAAGTTGGCGTGCACCTGGCGCAGCACTTTGCCGATGCGGCCGCAATGGCTGTGGCGGGTAGCGAGCGCGCGCAGCGCCCCGCCCTGTTCGCCGCAGAGCACGCGGTAGACGATCTCGCGCACGATCTGCGGACCGAGGATGCGGGCATCGACCGGCGCGGCCAGGCATTCCAGCAGGCGGATCACCGCGCTGCTCATGTCCTCGTTCAGGGGCGTGGCGTAGATGCCGCGCGGCGAGGTGGCGCTTTCCGGCAGGCGGTCGTCCATCTCCAGCAGCAGTTCAGCCAGGGTGGTCATTTCGACCTTGACCTTGACGCCGTACAGCGGCAACTCGGGACTGGCCTCGGTCTCCACCTCGAACGGCATCGGCACCGAGGTGACGAGGTAGTTGCGCTGGTCGTAGACGAACTCGTGTCCGCTGAGGTAGCCGCGCTTGCGGCCTTGCACCAGGATGGCGATGCCGGGTTCGTAGACCACCGGGGTGCGGGGCATCGAGCGGGTGCCGTGCATCAGCTGCACACCGGGTAGGGTGCTGGCGCTCAGCCCCTCCTCGCGCACCAGGAATCTGACCAGCTCGACCATGTGCAGGCGGGCGGCTTCAAGCGAGAAATTCATGTCGGGTCCTGCCGATTCAATGCGGTTGCGGATGGCGGCCACTCTACACCCGCAGTGGCGCGGCGAAATCCCCTCTCTCCTTACTTCTGGAGAATCAGGCAAGCAATAAGCAGCATCCGGTATCGATGCCGGAGCCCCGCGCGCGCGAGAATCTGCGCCATGCCGGAAAGGAGGCTTCGATGAACACCCCAGCAAGGAATTGGCTGATTACAGGGATTTCGCGCGGCTTGGGCCGCGCCTTGGCCGAAGCGGCCCTGGCCCGCGGCGATACCGTGATCGGCACCACCCGCAGCGGCCATGCCGACCTGCCCCATTCCCAGCGCCTGCACGTTCTGGCGCTGGACGTATCCGACCCGGAGCAGATCCGCCCGGTATTGCGGCAGGCCGAGTGGCTGTGCCCGCGTCTCGATGTGCTGGTGAACAACGCCGGCTACGGCCTGCTCGGCGCGGTGGAGGAAGTCAGCACGCCGGAAACCTACGAGATGTTCGCAACCAACTTCTTCGGCGCCTACCACCTGATCCAGGAAGTGCTGCCGCGGCTGCGTGCCCAGCGCAGCGGCCATATCGTCAACATTTCCTCCATCGCCGCACTGGCGCCGCTGGCGGGGTCCGGGCTGTATGCGGCGAGCAAGGCGGCGCTGGAAGGCATGTCCGAGAGCCTGGCCGCGGAGCTGGCGCCGCTGGGCGTGCGCGTCAGCATCGTCGAGCCGGGCGGGCTGCGCACCGAGTTCGCTTCAGCGCAGTCGCTGCACATCGCCGCCCACGGCATCGAGGACTACGACCAGAGCAGCGGGCAGACGGTACGCAACTTCAACGCGGTGGACGGCCAGCAGCCCGGCGATCCCGAGTTGGCGGCGCAGGCCATCCTGGAACTGGTGGACGCGCCACAACCGCCGCTGCGCCTGCTGCTGGGTTCCGACGCGCTGCGCCGCGCCCGGATCAAACTGGCGCAACTGGCCGGGGATATCGATCGCTGGGAGCCGCTGACACGCAGCACGGACTACGTCGCGGCGACAGCCTGAGGGCTCGCCTCGCCGCAGCAAAAAAATGGGCCGGTGCGGAGGCGCACCGGCCCAACCCAAAAAGCTGATCCCGGCCGTCGCGATGACGGCTGGATTTGAATCTATGCCTGCCCCAGCCTGGTAATGGCCTGGTTGGTCAGATACTTGTTGTAGACATCCACGCCGTTGTCGGAGAGCAGCGACTTGTAGCCGCCGGTGGTGGACTGGGTGTGCATGATGCGGCTCATGCGGTTGGCCTGGATGTCGTGGCTGTGGACGTAGGTCCAGCTCCAGTCGGAGTGGCCCTTGG
>JAQGNS010000287.1 GCA_028291705.1 Nevskia sp. | reverse complement strand
ATGGCGCAAACCGCGGCGCGGATGATCCAGAGGGATGACTTTTTGAAGTCGTGCATGGTGGCTTGTCTGTTCGTGGGTTCTTGCTTCATGGCTCGGTGCCGTGTCGTAATCGGGAAGTCGGGAAGGGTGATCAGAAATCGATCTTTGCCTTGAATTCGAAGTTGCGCGTCGGCATGGCCGATACCAGCGTGGCGTTGGTGTCGCCGATGCCGGCGCGGAAGTACTGGCGGTTGAGCAGGTTGAAGCCGCTGAGCGAGAAGTGATAACGCGCCCTGTCGTACGCGAGGCCGGCATCGACGTTGGTCGTCGACGGCAGGCGCACGGTGTTGATGCGGTCGGCCCACACGGCCTGGAAATACTGGCCGTCGGCATGGAAGCTGAAGCCGCTGCCGATGATGTAGTTCATGTTGACGCCGTACTGGTGATCCGGAACGCCCACCACCTTGGTGTAGAGGCTGGCCAGCGGGGCAGGAATGTTGATGTTGGCCTTGCCGCCGTAATCGAAGGCCTCGGCCGGATAGAGCACGTTGCCGCCGGTGTCGTTGACGTCCTGGAAACCCAGCAGGCGCGCGCTGACGGTGATCGACGACACGCTGTTGTAGATGTAATGCGAGGATTCCCAGAAGGAGTAAGCGCCGACGTTGAGCTTGCGCGTGACCTGCCAGTGGATCTGATTCTCCCAGCCTTTGGTGTTGGTGCTGGATACGTTGGCGCTGGCGGTCGGATCGGTCGGCGCGGAAATGTCGGTACGGGCCTGGATGAAGTACGAATCGGTGAAGGTCAGGGTGCCGTCGAGCCAACTCCCCTTGATGCCCGCCTCGCGCAGCTTGGAGGCGCCGATGTGGCCCGCCGTGCTGGTGATGACGCTGGTGGCCATGATGTTGTTGGAGTCTTCCAGCGCAATCGCCGACTTGGCGAGGGTGGCATACGGGCGCAGGCCGAACGGCAGTTGCTGCGACAGGCTGATGCTCCAGGAGGTGCCGTGGCTCCAACCCATTGCCGCGGCCGAATTCAGGAACTGCGCGGAGATGGGCTGGTCGCTCGAGGCGATTACCGACGAGGTGACCAGGGGGTTGTTGGGCGTTTCGTTGAAGCGGCGTGCGTCGCCGCCGTGCGCCGAAGAGCCGTCCCAGCGGCCGCCGATGACCAGGTTGGTGTTCTTGAAGACGTCGACGTCGAACAGCAGGCCGGCGCCGAAGTCGTTGTACCAGCTGGTGCGGTCGACGGTATTCAGCGCGCCGGTGGCGTAGGTCGGGTTGTTCAGCGGATTGGCGAAGTTGTTGTTCGCCAACTGCACATCGTTACCCTGCGTGGCCAGCATGTCCTGGCGCCAGTCGAAGTCGCCGCCGGCGTCCTTGATCACGGCGTGGGTGACGCGATAGTTCAGGGAGCCCAGGGTGTTGATCGCCAGCCAGCTCGGCAGATATTCCTCCGGCAGGGTGTGCGTGGCGGTGAACTTGTCCTCGAGCGAGTGCTGGGTCAGGTATTCGCCGTAGGGCAGGTAGGAATCCTTGGTCGCCTCGACGTTGTCCGACAGCATCTGATTCTTCATGGTGAAGTTCGGATCCTTGTCGTCGACCATGTCGTAGTAGCCGAGGTACAGCACGGCGTTCTGCAAGCGCTCGAACGAGCCATCCTTGTGGTAGTTCGGATGGGCGTAACCCGTGGTGCGCGGATCGAGCACGTTGCCGACCGGCAGCCAGCCCGATATCGGTACCGGGCCGCCGACACCCTGCGCGCGCATCTGGCCGGTGGGATCGGCCTCCGGATGGGCAACCAGGTAGTTGTACATCGATTGCGGAATGCCCTTGACCTTGGGGAACTGGCCGGGCCGTAAGAACTTGCCGGTGACCGGATCGACCGGCCACTGGAAAGTCTGGTTGAGCGGTTGATTGCTGACTGTCGCCGTGCCCGCGGCAACGCTTCCGTCCTGCAGCTTCAGACTGGTGACCGAGTAGGGCTGAGCGCAGCCGCCCTGCTGCATGCCGCCGGGAACAGGCGTCATGGCTTGTGAGGCGACAGTGGCAAGTGAGGCGCAGGTGCCGGCGGTGGTGCCGCTGTCGCTGCCCAGCGGCGAGTTGATGTGGATCTGGCGGAAGCCGATGGTGTTGTAGTTGCTTGGGTTGTAGGACGCGCCGACGTAACTGGAATTGGTCGCCGGATTGTTGAACGCGCGCAGGTTGACCAGCGGGCTGCCGGTGATGTACTTGTTACTGCTGATCAGAGCCTGGGTGACGCGGTTGACGAAGGCGCCCGAGGTTTGCGAGTTCTGGTACTGCACGCCGCTCTCGATGCGGAACGGGCCGATGGCATTGTCGACCGAGTTGGTCGCCTGCAGGATCTTCTGCTTGGCCTTGACCTGGTCGACGAAGGTGTTGGAATCCTCCAGCAGGCCGAACACGTAGTAGCCGCCCTGCTTGCCGAGCACATCCAGCGGACCGCCGACGCCGATCTGCGCTTCCGCCTTCTGGTAGGAGCCGACGGTGCCCTGGGTGAAGCCGGTGACGTCGGACAGGTAGGAGCCGTTGACGGCGCGGCCCGATTTCGGCGTTTCGTTGGCGTAACCGCCCATTTCACCCATGCCGTAGATCGGCGAGGGTGGGCCTTCCACGACCTCGAGCGAGTCGAGGCCGTTCAGGTCGGTGCGCTCGTGACCCTGCATGGTCAGTCGCTTCATGCCGCGCCAGTACACATCGGCCTGGACACCACGGATATTGATGCCGCCCTGCAAGCCGTAACGCGTGGTGGTGTAGGTGCCGGGCACCGCGCGCGTCAGGTCTTCCACCTTGGAAATGCCCAGGGTGTTGAGCTGATCCTGGTCGAGGAACGAAACCGAGCGCGGGGTCTCCAGGATCGGCTTGGAAAAGCCGATCGAGGACCCGCTGCTTGGATTCGAGATCGCCGTCAGCGCATCGGCGTTGACGCTGAGCGTCGACAGCTCTGATGCATTCTTTGGCGTCGCCGCCTTCTGATCGCCTCCGGGCGTGGGAACCAGCATCGCCGGCGCCTGCGGGGCGGATCCACCCGCGTCCGTGCCCTGCGCCATCGCGAGTGCCGGTATGCCGAGCGCGACAAGGGTTGCCGCCAGCGGCATCGCCAGCACGCTGCTGACGATCTGCGAAAGCGTTCCAACATCGATACCTGTTCTGCTGCTGCGCACGTTGTCTCCCAATGTTGATGAGGCTGCTCAAGCCGTGGTTGTGAGCAGGCCTTCCTTACATTGAGACGGGAGATCGCCGACACCCCCTACCTTGCAAAGTTCAGCAATTGAATGTTTCGGCGATCAGCGCGCGAATACGTTGATGCAGGCGCTGACGAACGTCGCCCGGAGCCGGAGTGCGTGGCGGAAAAACCCTTCGACGATGGTTCAGAAATCGACTTTGGCGGAGAAGTCGACCCGGCGTCCCGGAAGGACGGTGGCCATGTTGTTGCTGGCGTCGGTGCTGCGTGCCCGGAAGTACAGCTCGTTGTTGAGGTTGTATCCGTTCAGCTTGAAGTGCCAGCGGTCTACATCCCAGCTGACGCCGGCATTGACCACGATGGAGCGCGGCAGCACCGTGGACTGGGTGCGGTCGAGGAAAGCGGAAGACAGGAAATTGCCGCCGGCATGAATGCCGAAGCCCGAAGCGAAGCTGTAGCTGAGGTTCAGTCCGAACTGTTTTTCCGGGTCCCCGGTCCTCTTGGCGAATTGTCCGAGCAGGGCGGCGGGAATGTTCATCTGCGTGCGGCCGCCGTAGAGGAAGGCTTCGGCGGGGTAGATCACGCGGCCGCTGGCGGGATCGACCACGTCCTTGAAACCGAGCTGGCGGGCATTGAGTTCCACCACCTCCTGGCTGTTCTGCAGGTACTTGGAGGACTGGAACAGCGCATAGCCGGATATGTCGAACCGCGGCAACGGCACCCATTTGAACTGCGTCTCCCAGCCGCGCGCGAGCGAGCTGGTCTGGTAGGCTGATCCGGTCGGATCGCTGGGCGGCGAGATGTCGGCCCGGGTCTGTTGATAGATGGCGCTGGAAAGGAACAGATTGCCCCCAAGGAGGCTGGCCTTGATGCCGGCCTCCTTCAGCTTGGAGCCGCCGATATAACCACCCGGCGCCCTGACGATGGGAACGCTGACGATATTGTTGATGTCCTCCAGCACGTTCGAGGAATGGGCCAGCGTCACGTACGGATGTACGCCGTAAGGCAGGCGCTGCGACAGGCTGATGCTCCAGGAGGTGCCGCTGTCGCGGCTGTTGGCCCGGTCCTCCGGCAGGATGCCGCCGGCATTTCCCAGGGTGCCGGTGGCCTGGTTGAAGCGCTGGTAATTGACGCTGTCGACCGTCGAGCCGTCCCAGCGGCCACCTATCAGGAGATTGGTGTCCTGCAGTACATCCACATCCAGCATGCCGCCGACGCCGAACTGGTCGTAGGCGCTCTTGCGGTTGATGGTGGCCGGGGCCCCGGTGTCGTAGGAGGGATTGGAGCCCCAGTTCCAGAAGCTGGTATTGGGAACCAGAACGCCGGCATTCGCCCCCATCACGTCCTGCCGATAGTCGAAGTCGTCGCCGGAGCTGAGGATCGCGGCGCGGGTCAGGCGATAGTCGAGCGAGCCGATGGCATTGACGCGCAGCCAGGACGGCAGCAACTCGGCCGGCAGGCGGCGCGTCACGGTGAACTTGTCCTCGATCGCATGCATGTCGAGGAATTCCCCGTACGGCAGGTACGAGTCCTTGGTCTGCCCCAGGTTGTCCAGGAAGACCTGGTTCTTCAGGGTGAAGTTCGGATTCGTGTCGTCGACCAGGTCGAAGTAGCACAGCCACAGGTCCGCGTCCTGCATGCGTTCAAAAGCACCGTTGCGGTGCCAGTCCACCTTGGTATACCCGGTGGTGCGCGGATCCAGCACGAAGCCGATCGGCAACTGCCCCGAACTCGGCAGGGGGCCACCCACGCCCTGTGCACGCAGCAGGCCGGTCGGATCGGCCTCCGGGTGTGCGTTGAGATAGTCCATCATCGTCTGCGGAATGCCCGCGGCGGCAGGAAACTTTCCGATCTGGTAAGGCTTGCCCGTGGGGTCGGTGGGCCAGGGATAGTTTTGCAGCAGCGGCTGGTTGCCCGGGGTGATGGTTCCCTTTACCGGTGAATTCTGCTGCATCTCCAGATAGCCGATGCGTCCATCGCCGTTGGAGTCCAGTTGCGCCAGCGGCATGCCCTGCACATAACGTCCGCTGTTGATCAGGCTCTGCGTAACGCGGTTCATGTACGAGCCGGAGGTCACCGAATTCTGGTACTGCATGCCCGTTTCCATGCGGAACCGTCCCACGAAGTTGTTCAGGCTCGAACTGGCCTGCAGCAGCTTCTGCCGCACCCGGACCTGTTCGACGAAATCGCCGGAATCCTCGAGCAGGGCGAAAATGTAATAGCCGCCCTGCCGGCCGCCGATGGAGTAGGGCGCGCCGACGCCGGCTTCGAATTGCGCTTTCTGGTACGAGCCGATGGTGACCGCGCCGGATCCCTTCACCTCCGTCAGGTAGGCGCCGGACAGCGCCCGCGCCGACTTCGGCATCAGATTGGTGTAGCCGCCCATATTGCCCATGCCGTAGACCGGCGAAGGCGGTCCCTCGACGATCTCGATCGAATCCATGGCGTTCAGATCGGTGCGCGCATGGCCCTGCATGGTCAGCCGCTTCATGCCGCGGAAGTACACATCGGAAGCGACGCTGCGCACATTGATGCCGCCCTGGAGATCGTAACGCGTCGTGGTGAAAGTGCCGGGCACCACGCGCAGGATGTCTTCGATGGTCGCTATGCCCTGGCTGGTGAGCTGATCGTTGCGGATCGAGGACACGGACCGCGGCGTTTCGAGCAGGGGCTTGCTGAAACCGAGTGCGAAGTTGCTCGGCTGCGTCGCGGTCGGCGGCAGGTTCTCTATCACCGTGATGTCGTTGAGGACTACGACATCCGCATGCTTTTTCGATGCCGCGGGACCACGCGGGTTTTCGGGAGGCGACGCCGGTTGAGCGCTTGCCGTATCAACGGCGGGAGAATTCAGTATGACCGTCTTGCTGTTGATGTACTTCCAGGAAAGCCCCGAATTGGCCAGCAGGTGGTCGAGCGCCGCGGCGGTCGGCATCGGGCCGGTCACGCGAACCGCCCGCTTTCCCTCCACGGTGGCCTGGTCGTAGGCGACCTGCAATCCGCTCTGCTCGCCGAAGCGGTTCAGCGCATCCGCCAGCTTTCCCGCCGGGATATCGAATTCCATGATTGTGGTGGTCGATTCCGCCCGTGACGGACTCGCAAAAACCAGTGCGGCCGAAGTCGCAACGAGGCAGGCTGCCATGAACCTTCCGGAGACCGTCATGCAGTTGAAGGCGGCCACCGCATCCGCGTTCGCTCGCGCAATGATCTTGTGCAGCGCGGACAAGGAATTGCAGCGCTCCAGCTCAGGAAGCGGCGGCGATTCGTGGTGCTCCCGCTCCACACGCTTCCCCTGACGATCATGCGATGCCGTCGTCGCCCGGCACGATCGGCCTGATGAAAGTCGTACGTACGGACTATTCGCCGGCCACTCGGTTGTGCCGTCCGCCGCATGCATCGCGCGGACTTTGGGAACCTTGAACGGATGCTGAAATGTCATCGCGGCGGCGTAGTGAAGGTCGTCGACGCGCCTGTCGGCGGCCTTCTGAAAAATCCCCATTGATTCGGTCAAACAGGCGCAGGGCTATCCCCTATTGGTCGGCAAGCTGTAAAAGTCCCCGGTTACACCATGAATCATTGCAATGTTGAAAAGTCGCAAGCGGAGCTGGATTCCGCCTCCACTTGCAGACACGAGCTTCAACAGCTCGCATAGGCTGCTATGCAATATTCAGACCTCCACCAGCTTGTAGTCCCATCACCCCAGCAGTCTCCCGGTCGCGCAGGACAAGACCTGCCGTCCTGGCGTCTCAAAGAGACAGGCGATGCGGTGCAAGCGATATCAATGCCCCTGCTGCCGGTGATCGTTGATATTGTTCCCAAGACCGGCGGCAAAACCCGTCCCTGCGCTTGCGCGCATGGATACCTTATAAGACGGGGATTTCGCGCAATACCCTACCCGGACATACAGAACGTCGTCCGTCGGCAGGGTGCTTCTCTCAGGGGGAAGAGACTGCGCCCGGTCGCCGGGCGCTTGCGCGGATGCGAATGACGCCGGCGGGGGGCGGAAGCTCAGCCGCCCTGGCGCGGGAACAACATGATTTCCTGGCCTGCGTCGACGGCGCGGACCGGCAGCACGGCGACCAGCGCCGAGACCGTGAGCGCGCTGTCCCCCATGATGAAACTGCCGCTGACGGGCAACTGGGCAAGAGTGGGGTCGGCGATGCGCACCTTCCTGGTGGCATAGCGGTTGACTTCCTCCAGCGCGCTGGCCAGGGGAGTGGCACGGAACACCAGGCGGCCATGCGACCAGCTGGTTGCGGATTCTGCATCCACCGTCTGCTTGTCGCGGACGTCGCCGGCCCAGGCAATCTTGAGCTGCTCACCGGGAATCAACACATCGCGGTGCGCGGCTGCGCCGGATGCGTCATCGGTGACGGCAATCGAGCCTTCGGCCAGGGTGACCAACAGATACTGGTCGTCGCGCTCCACCTGGAAGCGGGTGCCGAGCGCCGTTACGTGCTCGCCATGCACCGATACCGTGAACGGCCGCGTGGCGTCATGCGCCACTTCGAAAAAGGCGCGGCCGTTGGTGAGTTCGATCTGCCGCTGATGCGCCTTGAGGCGCACCTTGATGCTGCTGGCCACGTCGAGATGCACCACCGAGCCATCCTGCAGGGTGATGTCGCGATGTTCAGCCGCCGCTGTGGTGTAGGTGGTTTCCGGTGTGGTGGACAGGCTGCCGTTCATGAAGCTGACGCCGAGCACCGCGACCAGTGCGCTGGCGGCGAGCGCCATCGAGACGGAAACGCGGCGCCAGTTGCGCGTGCTGCGGAGGGAGGTATCGGCGGCGCCCATGGCGAAGGCCCGATCGGCCATCGCCTTCAGCCGGGGATCCGTGGCGCCAAGATAAGACACCGCGCGAGAAGACTGCTCGGCAACGGCGTAGGCTTCTTCGTGTGAGGGATCCTGCTGCTTCCAGCTGTGGAAGCGGGCTCGCTCAACGTCGGTGCAATCGGGCGCGTTAAGCCGTGCGTACCATCGGGCCGCTGACTCCAGAACTGCACTTTTGCTATCCGTGAACATACTTGATGGTGTCTTTCTTTATGTTTGTTATGCCCCCCCTACTTTTTTTAGGCAGGCGGACAAAGCGCGACCTATGTGCTTTTCAACCATTTTAACTGAAATTCCGCAATGCCGTGCAATTTCCGGATAAGTCATCTCCCGGACCCGGCTTAACAGAAAGACCTGCTGGCACTTCGGCGGCAGGTGCGCGATTGCGTCGTAGAGCAGGGACAGATCCTGCATTGAGGACACCACGCGCTCCGGCGGCGGCTGATCCGACACCAGTTCCATGTCGTCGATCGGCATCTGGTCGGAGACCCTGCGCACCTGCTCCGAGCGGCCAAGATCGTTGGCCACGTTGATGGCGATGCGGTACAGCATCGAGGAGGGCGACTGCACTTCCCTGGAGCCGTTGTATTGCATCATGCGGATATAGGTCTCCTGGGCCACGTCGGAGGCGTCGTCCGGGGTGCGCAGGCGTTTGCGCAAAAACCGGATGAGCGAGCTGTGATGGCTGCGGATGACATCTTCGACCGATAACGCCGCATGCGTATGGGTAGACATTGAAGCATCAAGCGGAATGTCAATCACGTATGCGTGCTCGGATAAATCGTTCATATGCAAGTGAGATCGAATCAGTCCCAAGGCCTGAATGACTTCGCGCGGTAAAGGATGCGCCCCAAACCGGTGCGCCATGCATCCCGAGTTGAATCTCCCAATCAGCAACACCGTAACGTGATGGCAGCAAAACTCGTGCCGGACAAATCGTAATAATGAACGCAGCGTCAAAATAACCGCAAAACCCTTGCCGTAAGGGCGATCTGGCTGTGCTCCGTGGCTGATTTCCCTCCAGAAAAATCCCATGCGGATGCATGCAACTAACGAATTATTAAATATTTTGACTGACAGGTAGGGTGAGCCGATTTTCAACCGTCTAAATTAGGTTTACCTGCAATAAAAGTCCTGGGTTCCACGTGGTTCATGACAGTGCACGCGGAACGGTATGGCCTCCCATCGGAGATGGGGCAAGCGGGCATTCTTGATAAACGCGGTTCCCATCGCGCGCGATATTTCGGTGCGTGGCCGCACCAGGCCGAGGTCGAAACGCGCGAAAGCCGCGCTTCGCGAGGCACCTTGGTGCATGCACGATCAGCAGCCCGCACGGCAAATTTCCTGATGCAGCAAGTAGATAGGTGATTAGGGGCGGCTTGGCACGCTGTATGCATCGGTGAATTCCAACTTGTATACAAGACGGTATTCACCAATGCGGGGATGGACAGTCAGGGAGTGGGGCGACGCCTATCGCAGCGGACAGCTGACGCCGTCGGCTGCGATGGAGCAGCTTGGTCCCTTGTGCGAAGCCGGTGATCCCGCCTGGATCCTGTGCCGCGAAACCTCCGCCCTGGTCGCGGATGCGCAGGCGCTGGAACAGCGCCTGGCCGATCTGGGTGGTGACCACGCGAAGCTACCGTTGTACGGCGTACCGTTCGCGGTGAAGGACAATCTCGATGTCGCCGGCCTGGCCACCACCGCCGCCTGTCGCGAATACAGTCACCTCTCGGCCGCCACCGCGCCAGCCATCCAGCGCCTGCTCGATGCCGGCGCGATCCTGCTCGGCAAGACCAATCTCGATCAGTTCGCCACCGGCCTGGTCGGGACCCGCTCGCCCTATGGCGTGGTGCCGAACAGTTTCAATCCAGCCTACATCTCGGGCGGCTCCAGCTCGGGTTCAGCCTCGGTGGTGGCGCGCGGCCTGGTGCCGTTTGCCTTGGGCACCGATACCGCCGGTTCGGGTCGGGTACCCGCCGGCTTCAATAACCTGATCGGCCTCAAGCCCACGCGCGGCGCCATCAGTTCCCGCGGCATGGTCCCGGCCTGCCGCACGTTGGACTGCGTATCGGTATTCGCGCTGACGGCGGAGGATGCGTTCAGCATTTTCAGCCAGCTTGCCGCCTACGACGAGGACGATGCCTACTCACGTCCTGCGCCTGCCGCAGCGGCGGTTGTACGCTTCGGCCGGAAGCCGCGGCTCGGCATCCCCCAGGCGCTGCAATGGTTCGGTGATGACCTGTCGCGGCGCGCCTATGCCGCGGCGCTGGCGAGTGCCGAAGCGCTCGGCGCGGAACTGGTGCCGCTGGACCTGACGGTGCTGCACGACACCGCGGCCCTGCTCTACAACGGCCCCTGGATCGCCGAGCGCTACGCCGCGCTCGAAGACTTCCTGAGCGAACACGCCGACGCGGTGCATCCGGTGGTACGCCAGATTATCGGCCGTGCCACTGAAATGGGCGCAGTCGATGTGTTCAAAGCCGAATATCAGCGTGCCGCGTTCAAGCGTGCCGCCGATCGCCTGATTGCCGCAGTCGATGCCCTGCTGGTGCCCACCGCGCCGACTATCTACACCATCGAAGAAGTGATGGCCGAGCCGATTCTGCGCAACAGCCGCCTCGGCACCTACACCGATTTCGTCAACCTGCTCGACTGGTGCGCCCTGGCGGTGCCGGCCGGCTTGCGTGAAGACGGTTTGCCATTCGGCGTGACGCTCATCGCGCCAGCTTGGCAGGACGCCGCCCTGGCCGAGTTCGGTCAGCGCTGGCAGATGCAGGCACCGTCCACGCTCGGTGCCACCGGGCGTGCGATGCCGGCATCCACCTCCATCGTGCCGGCCGCGGTCGCCGCGGACACGGTGCGCCTGGCCGTGGTCGGCGCGCACCTCAGCGGCATGCCGCTCAACCGCGAACTGACCGAACGCAATGCGGCTTTCGTCGAAGTCACCACCACCTCGGCGCAATACCGTCTGTACGCATTGCCCGGCACCGTGCCACCCAAGCCCGGCCTGATGAAGAGCGGCCCAGGCGGCGCACCGATCCAGGTCGAGTTGTGGGATGTGCCGCTCGCCGCGTTCGGCTCCTTCGTCGCCGGCGTGCCGTCGCCGCTGGGCATCGGCACCCTGGAACTGGCCGACGGCCGACTGGTGAAGGGTTTCATCTGCGAGGCCTGGGCGGTGCAGGGGGCGAACGACATCACCGGTTTCGGCGGTTGGCGCGCCTATATCACCTCGCTGCGCGCGGCTACGGAGTCCAAGGCATGAGCCTGCATACCGTCCTCATCGCCAATCGCGGCGAAATCGCGGTGCGCATCGCGCGCACCCTCAAGCGCATGGGCATCCGCAGCGTCGCCGTGTACTCCGACGCCGACCGCAACAGCGCTCATGTGAGCGCCTGCGACGTGGCCGTGTCGATCGGCGGCGCCGCCCCGGCGGAAAGCTATCTGCGCGGCGAGCGCATCATCGAAGCCGCGCTGCAGACCGGTGCG
This sequence comes from Nevskia sp., assembly GCA_028291705.1. GTDB lineage: Bacteria > Pseudomonadota > Gammaproteobacteria > Nevskiales > Nevskiaceae > Nevskia. Next base: position 2,117 of record JAQGNS010000287.1, on the reverse strand, counting down.
CAGGCCATCATTCCCGGCTACGGCTTTCTCTCCGAGAACACCAGCTTCGCCGAAGCCTGCGCCGCCGCCGGGCTGATCTTCGTCGGCCCCACGCCGGACCAGATCCGCCGCTTCGGCCTCAAGCATGAGTCGCGCGAAATCGCCAAGGCCGCCGGCGTACCGCTGACGCCGGGTACCGGCCTGCTCTCCGGCCTCGACGAAGCCGTGACCGCCGCCGCCGCGTTGGGCTACCCGGTGATGCTGAAGAGCACCGCCGGCGGCGGCGGCATCGGCCTGACCCGCTGCAACAGCGAAGCCGAGCTGGTCGCCGCCTTTGAAACCGTGCAGCGCCAGGGCAAGAGCTTCTTCAACGACGCCGGCGTGTTTCTCGAACGCTACGTCGACAACGCGCGCCACGTCGAAGTGCAGATCTTCGGTGACGGTCGCGGCCGCGTCGTCGCCCTGGGCGAACGCGACTGCTCGATCCAGCGCCGCAACCAGAAGGTGATCGAGGAGACGCCGGCGCCCAACCTGCCCCCGGCGACGCGTATCGCATTGCTCGATGCGGCGGTGCGCCTGGGTGAAGCGGTGGGCTACGCCAACGCCGGCACCGTGGAGTTCATCTACGACGCCGCGCGCGATGACTTCTACTTCCTCGAAGTGAACACCCGCCTGCAGGTGGAGCACCCCATCACCGAGGCGGTGAGCGGCGTCGACCTGGTGGAGTGGATGATCGGCACCGCCGCCGGCGAGCCGCCGGACCTCGCGAACTTCAAGCTCGAGCTGCGCGGCGCCGCCATGGAAGTGCGCATCTACGCCGAAGATCCGGTGAAGAACTTCCAGCCCTCGCCCGGCGTGCTGACCGAGGTGACGTTCCCGCCGGAAGCGCGTATCGACGGCTGGGTCGCCACCGGCACCGAGGTCTCGCCGCACTACGACCCGATGCTGGCCAAGCTGATCGTGCACGGCAGCGACCGCGCCGACGCGCTGAGCCGCCTCGAAGCCGCACTGGCGCAAACCCGCCTGTTCGGCATCTCCACCAATCTGGACTACCTGCGGCAGATCATCGTCGCCGAAAAATTCCGCGCCGGCCTGGTCTCCACGCGCTTCCTCGACAGCTTCGCCTACGCCGCCCCGGTGATGGAAGTGGTCGAGCCGGGCACTTACACCACGGTGCAGGATTACCCCGGCCGCGTCGGCTACTGGAACGTCGGCGTGCCGCCCTCCGGCCCGATGGACGACTACGCCTTCCGCCTGGCCAACCGCATCGTCGGCAATCCCGCCGACGCCGCCGGACTGGAATGCACCATCCTCGGCCCGGCGCTGCGCTTCCATTGCGCCGGCGTGTTCGCCCTCACCGGCGCGCCGACGCCCGCGACGCTGGACGGACAAGCCGTGCCGTTCTTGACCCCGGTGGAAGTGAAGGCCGGACAACTGCTGCGCATCGGCAAGGCTGCCAGCGGCTGCCGCACCTATCTTGCAGTGCGCCACGGCATCGACGTGCCGGCCTACCTTGGCTCCAGGTCCACCTTCGCCCTGGGCCAGTTCGGCGGCCATGCCGGCCGTCCCCTGCGCGGCGGCGACATGCTGCGCCTGGCCACCGGTATCGCCGCGGATGCAGCGGCATCGGCTCCGTCCACATTGCAGCCCGCCTATGGCGCGGAGTGGGACATCGGCGTGCTCTACGGCCCGCACGGTGCACCGGACTTCTTCACCAGCGAATCGATCGAGACCTTCTTCGCCACCGCCTGGGAAGTGCACTACAACTCCAACCGTCTCGGCGTGCGCCTGGTCGGGCCCAAGCCTTCCTGGGCGCGCAGCAACGGCGGCGAAGCCGGCCTGCATCCCTCGAATATCCACGATTGCGAGTACGCCATCGGCTCGATCAACTTCACCGGCGACATGCCGGTGATCCTGACGCGCGATGGCCCCAGCCTGGGCGGTTTCGTCTGCCCGGTGACCATCGCCAAGGCCGAGCTGTGGAAGGTAGGGCAGGTCAAGCCCGGCGACCGCATCCGCTTCCGCCGCATCGGCTTCGACCAGGCACTGCAACTGGAGCAGGCGCAGGACGCTTCCATCGAGCGTCTGGCGCTGGTGCAGGCGCCGACGCAGGCGATTGCCGTAGCCACTACGCGCAG
>JAQGNS010000259.1 GCA_028291705.1 Nevskia sp. | reverse complement strand
CAGGCACCGGAACATCACGAGGAGCCGCACCACTGAGGGCGCGAGGTCAGGGTTGATGGAGCAACAGGGGCGCGAAGGGATTCGCGCCCTTTTTTATCGACTCCGGCTCAGCGATCCCAGGGCGCCTGCTTGCCGGCGAAGGTCTGCACCAGGAAATCGACCATGACGCGCACCTTGGCGCTGAGATGGCGGCGGCTCGGGTAGACGGCGAGCACGTCGATGTCCGGCAGGCGGTAAGCGGGCAGCAATTCCACCAGGCGGCGGGCGCGCAGGTCGGTGCCGATGAGGAAGGTGGGCTGCCAGATGACGCCGCGACCGGCGATGGCGGCGGCGCGGGCGGTGTCGCCGTTGTTGGTGTGCATGGCGTAGCGCACCTTGACCATGTGCTCCGTGCCGGCCGCGTCGGTGAAACGCCATTCGTCCGCGGTGTGGGCGTAGGTGTAGCCGAGGCAGGCGTGTTCGCGCAGGTCGGCCGGCACTTTGGGCGGTGGGTGGCCGAGCAGGTACCCCGGCGAGGCGCAGACGATGTTGCGCGAGGTGGCGAGCTTGCGCGCGGCGTACGTGGGCGAGCCGCCGCGGGCGATGCGGATGCCGAGGTCGAAGCCTTCTTCGACGAGATCGACGACGCGGTCGGCCAGCACCACGTCCAGTTCCACCTCGGGGTAGCGCTCCATGAACTGGGGCCATAGCGGCGCGAGATGGAGGATGCCGAAGCTGACCGGCACGTTGATGCGCAGACGGCCGCGCGGACGCAGGGTGGTGGCGGAAGCCAGGGCCTCGGCTTCGGCGACTTCTTCGAGGATCTGGCGGCTGCGTTCGTACAGGGCCTCGCCGCTTTCGGTGAGGGAGAGCTTGCGCGAATTGCGGTTGAGCAGGCGCGTGCCGAGGTGGGTTTCCAGCTCGACGATATAGCGGGTGACGTTGGCCGGAGAGGTATCCAGCGCTTCAGCGGCGCGGACGAAGCTGCCGCGGGCGACGACAGTGGTGAAGATCTCGAAAGCCCGTAAACGGTCCATGGCTGCCCCAAACATTCACTAAAAGTGAATGAATAATGCATTTCCACTGCCTTCATTTACAAGAGCAAGGGGTCCACAGTGGCGCCCATCAGCTGCACCACTCGACCAACAGGAGCAAAAGACCATGAACAGACTGAACGGCAAGCGCACTCTCATCACGGGTGGCACCAGCGGCATCGGCCTGGAAACGGCCCGGCAGTTCCTCGCCGAAGGCGCCCGCGTGGCGGTGACCGGCAGCAACCCGAAAACGATCGAGGAAGCGCGCAAGGTGCTGGGCGACGAAGCCCTGATCCTGCGGGTGGATGCCGGCGATGTGGCCGGGCAGAAGGAACTGGCCAAGACGCTGGGCGAGGCCTACGGCCAGCTCGACGCGGTCTTCATCAATGCCGGCGTGGCGGAGCTGCGGCCGGTGGAGGCCTGGGACGAGGCGGGCTGGGACCGCTCCTTCGCCATCAACCTGAAGGGGCCGTTCTTCCTGGTGCAGGCGCTGCTGCCGATCCTGGCCAAGCCGGCTTCGATTGTGCTCAACACCTCGATCAATGCGCGCATCGGCATGCCCAACTCGAGTGTCTATGCCGCCAGCAAGGCCGGGCTGATCTCGATGGCGCGCACGCTCTCGGGCGAGCTGATCGGCCGCGGCATCCGCGTCAACGCGGTGAGCCCCGGGCCGGTGTCCACGCCGCTGTACGGCAAGCTGGGGCTGGCGCCGGGTGAGCTGGAGAAAGTGGCCGGCTCGATTCTGAGCCAGGTGCCGGCGGGGCGTTTCGGCGAGCCTTCCGAGATCGCCAAGACGGTGGTGTTCCTGGCTTCGGATGAGGCGAGCTATATCGTCGGCAGCGAGCTGGTGATCGATGGCGGCATGAGCAATCTGTAATCAGCCGGGCGGCGCCCCATTCACCGGGCGCCGCCTGTTCAGCACTCGATACATTAAAGGAGTCAGCACATGAATCGCTTGAATGGAAAAGTAGCCATCATCACCGGCGCCAGCGCCGGCATCGGCCGGTCCACCGCCCTGCTGTTTGCGCGCGAAGGCGCGAAGCTGGTCGTCGCCGCACGCCGCCAGACGGAGCTGGACAGCCTGGTTGCCGAAATCGCAGCCGAGGGCGGCGAGGCGGTGGCGCTGGCCGGGGATGTGCGCTCGGAAGGCTATGCCAAGGCACTGGTGAGCCTGGCGGTGGAGCGCTTCGGCAAGCTGGATATCGCCTTCAACAATGCCGGCACCCTGGGTGAAGGCGGCGCCAGCACGCAGGTTTCGGAGCAGGGCTGGAACGATACCCTGGCCACCAATCTGAACAGCGCGTTCTTCGGCGCGAAGCACCAGATTCCGGAGATCAGCAAGCAAGGCGGCGGCTCGATCATTTTCACCTCCACCTTTGTCGGCTACAGCTTCGCCTTTCCGGGGACCGCGGCCTACGCTGCGAGCAAGTCGGCGCTGATCGGGCTGACCCAGGCGCTGGCAGCCGAGTTCGGACCGCAGGGCGTGCGCGTCAATGCGATATTGCCAGGCGCGGTGGATACGGCCATGTACCGCGAGATGAACAATACAACGGAGGCGCAATCCTTCATCACCAATCTGCATGCGCTGAAGCGGGTGGCGACGCCGGAGGAGATCGCGCGCTCGGTGCTGTATCTGGCTTCGGACGATTCTTCGTTCGTCACCGGCACGGCGGCGCTGGTCGACGGCGGCGCGTCGATTACCCGGAGTTGAGGGACATACAGCCGCGGACGATTCCGTTCCGCGGCTGTGGCGGGGCCTTGAGCCCGGCCTGTTTTCTTACCAGGAGCCAGAGGTTCTGTTGCTCGGGTCCTTCCAGCGGTAACTGAACAGCAGCTGTGCGCGATGCATCTCGCCGGTCAAACCGCGAAGCGATCGCCCACGCCTCAATGCTTGAAGGCGTTCTTGATTTCGGTATAGCCGGCCAGGAGTGAATCGGCCAGGGACTTGGAGGAAGTATCGAGGTCACGGCCGGCATCTTTGGCGGCGACTTCGGCGCGACCGAGGTGTTCCTTGAAATCGCTCCACTTGGCTTCCAGCGCTTCCCATTCGGTCTTCAGGTCCGCCTTGAACAGGTGGG
>JAQGNS010000228.1 GCA_028291705.1 Nevskia sp. | reverse complement strand
CGCGACGCCCACGGCGCCGAGCACAAACCCTGAGTGACGCATCGAAACTCCCCCCGGATGCTTTGATCCGTTCTTGTCGTTGTTACAGCCCTGTGAACGACTTTAACCCCTGGCCCCGCCGGGCAGGTATGGTAGAAATGCACCTTCCACCCCTGTCCCGATCTCGCTCCGCACCCCATGAACAAAGGCGCCCTGCTCTATTTCGGCCTTGGCCTCGCCTTGCTGGCCGGCCTGTTCCTGTGGCTGCGCCCGGCGCCGGTAGCCGCCCCCGCGCCCACCGTGCTCGCCGCTGCCCCGCCGCAACAGATGCCCCCTGCCGCACCGGTCACGCCCACCGCGCCGGCCCCGCAGGTCTACTCCCTGGTGGTGAGCAAGGGCCGGCGCGTCTCCGGCCCGCAACTGATCCAGGTCCACACCGGCGATGCCGTCGTCCTCGAAGTCACCTCCGACCAGCCGGACGAACTGCACCTGCACGGCTACGACCTCCACCTCAAGCTGCTTCCCGGCGAGCCCGGACGCCTCAGCTTCACCGCCGATCACAGCGGACGCTTCGACTACGAACTGCACCACGCGCAACTCGAACTGGGCGCCCTGGAAGTACTGCCGCAATGATCCAGCCGTGATGCCGCGGCATCCCATACGGGGCGGGCAACGCGCCTGCGCTGCCCTCATGGCAGCAGTCGCTTCGTCCCTGCCCGGCGCAGCCCAAGCCCACTCCTTCGGCAAGCTCTACAACCTCCCCGTCCCGTTCTGGCTCTACGTCTACGGCGCCGCTGCAGCCCTGCTGGTGTCTTTCCTGGTGGTGGCCTACTTCGTCACCGCGCATCCCACACAGGCAGGCAAAGGCAACAGCCGCGACATCGGCGATGCAGCCTGGCTACGCGCGCTGCAACGCTGGCGCGCGCCCTTGCTGCTCAAGGTGCTCAGCGCAGGCAGCCTGCTGCTCTGCGTGCTCACCGGCCTGTTCGGCGCGCGCAACCCTTACACCAACATCAACATGACCCTGTTCTGGATCCTGTTCGTGCTGGTCTTCACCTACCTCACCGCCCTGTTCGGCGAAGTCTATGCCGCGATCAATCCCTGGCGACTGATGGCGCAAGGCATCGGGCGCCTGTGGCCCGCCTATCTCCAGGGCCGCTATCGCTATCCGGAAAAGCTGGCCTGGTGGCCGGCACTGCTGCTGTACATGGCCTTCATCTGGATCGAGCTGTTCGGCTATACGCGCCCCTTCTCGCTGGCCGTGATCCTGCTCGCCTACAGCATCATCAACGTCACCGGCGTCTGGCTGGTGGGCATCACCACCTGGTTCCGCTACGGCGAATTCTTCGGCGTGTTCCTGCACCTCATCGCAAAGATGGCACCGCTGGACTACCGCCCCGACGAAAACGGCACCAGCCGCCTGCGCATGCGCATGCCCTTCAGCGGCCTGCTGGACGACAGCCCCACGCACACCAGCCTGCTGCTGTTCGTCCTGTTCATGCTCTCCTCCACCGCTTTCGATGGCCTGCACGACACCGCACCCTGGATGCGCTGGTTCTGGATCGACCTCTACGGTTGGCTCAAACCCGTCGTCGGCGACAACCCCCTGGCCGCCTATCCCGTCCTGCAACCCTGGTACACCGCCTGGGCCACGCTCTGCCTGCTGGCTTCACCCTTCCTGTATCTCGCGATGTACCTGCTGTTCATCCGCCTGAGCAAACTCGCCGCCGGCAGCGACCTGTCCACGCGCGAACTGGCCCTGCGCTTCGCCTACACCCTGCTGCCCATCGCCCTGGTCTACAACATCACCCACTACTACACCCTGATCCTCAGCCAGGGCAGCAAGATCGTCAGCCTGGTCTCGGATCCCTTCGGCCTCGGCTGGAACCTCTTCGGCACCGCCTACTGGCTGCGCGCCCCCATCATCCCCAACGCCGGCACCGTCTGGCACACCCAGGTCGGCCTGATCGTCTTCGGCCACATCGTCAGCGTCTACCTCGCCCACCTCCAAGCCCTGCGCTGCTTCCCCACGCGCAAGGAGGCCACGCTGAGCCAGTTGCCGATGCTGCTTCTGATGGTGCTGTTCACTACTTTCGGGCTGTGGATCCTGGCGCAGCCGATCCGCTCCGGCGGTTGAATGCGCCGTATTCGTCGTCCCTCCTGACAGGATGATGTCAGCAGCCCCTCCCTAGCATGGTTCCCATGGCGCAAGACCCTTGCGCCCATACCATGCCAAACCAGAGGAGCAAGCCATGACCATTCAGGGAAGCTGCCATTGCGGCGCCACCCGCTTCGAATTGAGCGCAGCGCCGGAAAGCCTCACCCGTTGCACCTGCTCGATCTGCTCCAAGCGCGGCGCACTATGGGCCTATTACCAACCGGCCCGGTTCAAGCTGATCACGCCGCAGGAAAACGTCGCTACCTACCGCTGGCAGACCAAGACCGTGAAACACAATTTCTGCGCGACTTGCGGCTGCGGCACCTACAGCGAATCACCCGACTGGTCCACCGGCAAAGCCGATTTCACCAACCCCAGGATCGGCATCAATGCCCGCCTGCTCGACAACTTCGATCTGGACGCGATCCCGGTGACCGTCATCGACGGCAAGAACCTCTGGTAGGAAACCTGCGGGTTTATGCTCGTGCCGCTGTGATTACCCGCCGACGCCGCCCCATCCGCATCATGCACACCGCGAACGCCGCGATAGCCCCGCCCGGCCCGAACACGAACGCGCTGTTCATCGCCGCCACCAGGCTGCGATCGTGCATGTTGGAAGAGAGCAGCAGTATCAGGAAATAACTCGCTTCCACGGCGACGGCGTATCCGCAGATGCCGCAGAGCAGGCCAATGACCATACGCTTCTTCACGGAAACCTCCTTGCGGCCTGCCCGCGTCGTCCGGATGACAACCCCACCATACGCGCTTTCGGCCAGTGACGGTTTTTCCTTGAGAAATCTTTACATTCCCCCGGAACGGGAAACCCGGCCGGCCGACGAACGCGCCACCCTGGCCGGAATGCGGTCGAGCGCCGCCCGTCTATCGCGGCTGCCGCAGCGCAGCAACCGTCGCCGCCGCTGTGCGACGCAGTGCAAACGCCAATGCCTCGGCCGAACAACGCACCTCGCCCGTCAACCAGGCCGTCACCGGTCCCAATAGACCCTCGGCCAGCTGGATCGCCACCAATCGGGACGGCACCAGCAGCACCCCGGTCTTGCCGACGCCATCGAGTTCGAAGCGCTGTTCGATCAGGTCGACCAGCACCGCCACCGCTTTGCGCCGTGCGGCGCCGAGGAAAATGCCCCGCGCCACGGCGCGATTGGCCCAGAAATGCTGCAACAGGCGAATCAGGTCGGCAGTGTTGTCCCTTTCCCGCATGGCGTCAGCCAACACGCCGAAAGGGCCATGCAGGCTCCCGGCCAGGATGCCGTCCTTGTTGGGGAAGTGTTCGTAGAACGTGGAGCGCCCGACACCGGCGCGCTCGAGGATATCCGTCACCTTGATCTCGTCGTAGCGCCGTTCCAGCACCAGGCCGAAGAACGCGCCGAGCAGCGCCTGGCGCGTCCGCTGCACCCGCTTGTCCTGAACCTCGTCTTTCGTATTTGCCATGGTCCCCGCAGCGTATCAAGCGGCAGCGCCGCATTGGCGGACATCGGCCCCGAACTGTCCCGCAACTGCGCCGGCCGCCTCGCTATCGTAGCCGCACCCTCAACACGGAGACGAACATGCCCGAGCACACAGCCCGCAATACCCCCGCGCCGACCGATACCTCCACCCGCAACGCCGGCATCGTGGTGATCACCGCCACCCTGCTGGAAATCGCGGGGATGGCCCATCATCCCACCGTCACCACGCCGGACATCGCCCAGGCCGTCGCCCAGATCACCCGCCTCTCCGGCCTATCGGCCTGGGTGCATGGCGGCCTCATCGGCTTGATGCTGGCCATCCTCTACGCCTACACCGAATTCTCCCGGCGACGCGGTCTGGCGCGTCCGCTGATCCGCGCCGGACTCGTCGCCTATACAACCGGCATCTTCGCCATGATCATCGCGGCGACCATGAGCGGTTTCGTCGTCGGCCAACTGGCCTCGCTGACGCCGCATGCCACTGTCGAGGATCTCCAGATCAATGCGCAACTGCTGATCCTCTGTCACGTCCTCAACCAGAGCTTCGCCAGCCTCGCCACCATTTTGATGTCGGCAGGCATCCTGTTCTGGTCACTGGACTTGTTGCGCGATTCCACGCCCGCGCGCCTGGCCGGCATCTGCGGCTGCGCCATCGGCCTGCTACCCGCTCTGGCGTTGCTCACAGGGTCGCTGCATCTCGATGTTCACGGCATGACCCTGGTGGTGGTGGTGCAGTCCTTGTGGAATATCGCAGTCGGGGTGTTGTTGATACGCAAACTGGTTTGAGCCAGCAGCGAATTGCCCGGTTTCGCGTCGCCGCGAGGCGCCCCGGAACCGGAATCATCGAATGCCGCACGACAGCAGCGACGGCGAACGGGGATGTGGTCGGCTGCCGGTACTACCCTTGTCCGCTCCGGAGTGCGCGCCGGCATTCGATCGCGCCGCCGCAATTACTTCGCTCACCGCTTCGATGACCGCGTCGGGCTGTTCACGCTGGATATCATGCCCCGTCCCTGCCACCAGACGATTGACGCCGCAGCCGGAGCGCGCCGCCAGGGTATCGTGGGCCTGGTTCCACCATTGCCCAAGGATCTGTTGCTGCGCAGGTGTGGAATCCCGTGATTTCATCGAGTTGCCGCCGGTCAAAACCAGCAGCGGCATTGAGCCGTAGTCGCGGTGCGCAGCGGCGAGCTGCGAGGAATCCGGTTCGTCGAAGCTCAACTCTTCAGACAAGGTGGCCGCGCCGTAGGAAGGCCGCAACTGCATCGCAACGTAGGCTTTGCGCAGGGACTCAGGCAGAACCGGCGGAAACTCGTTGATGCAAGCCTCATAGTCCGCGCCACCCGACTGGATTCCGCCGGCCGCGATCAGCCGGGCGCAATGCAGGGCCTGCGCCTTGTTGCTGCCGGGCGCCATTCCCGCCAACGACTCCATGGTCTTGTCCTCATGCGGCACCGCCGGGTCGATTAGCGCCATGCCCGCCGTTATCTGTGGATGGCGGTCGGCGAACAGCTCCATGTCGAAAGCCCCGCGCGAATGCCCCACCAACACGTACGGCGGTTTCAAAGCGGCCGCCCGCAGCAGGGCTTCGAGGTCGGCAACGATATGCGCTGTATCCCGCGGCAATGGCCCCGGATCGCTGTAGCCGAGCCCGGCGCGGTCGAATGCGCAGACCCGGGTGATCTTTGCCAACGCCGGCTGCACCTTCCACCAGGTAATGGTGAATGCCGTGGCGCCGCCATCGAGCAGCACGGTTGGCGAACCTTCGCCCAGGCAGTAGATATTCATGCGGCGCCCATCGGGCAAGGTCTGCAGACGCTGCGGCGCGGCATAAACTTCCAGCATCTTGTAGCTGTCCGCTGCGGCTTCACCGTTCGCCGCGGCAGTGGCAGCGGCGAGTCCCATCAGTAGGACCGCTGCCAGGCGCACGCCTGTCCACGTCACCCCGATCGATCCACTCAGCTTTCTCAAGTTCACCCCTTTCCCCGGATACGCGCCGCCGCATTGGGTTCGGCATCCATTGGATGCAGGCAGTTGTACCAACGGATTTTGGAGTATCGCCGCGTGCTTATATCCCGCTGGCGCGGGGGGATGAACCTTGTAGGCCGCTAAAACCTGCCGCCTGGCGGCCTTAAGCCCCTTGAAAGCCTAAAACAGGTATTGTTTCCGTGATTCCTGAATCCACTGTCCAGTCAGCCTGCCTTCAGGGCACAAGAACGGTCGGGGAGCCTGTACGGCGGTGGACTGGAGTCATCGAATACAACAGCAGCGGGGACGGCGACCAGGGATGTAGCCGGCCACCGGGACTGCACTGGCTTGAACCTTGTTCGGAATACGGGAAATGCGCGACAAAATCCTCTTCGCGGCGCTCGCCGGCGGACTGTTTGCGGTGCTCGGTGCCTGCGGCTCCAACGACCCGGGTCAATCGACCACCTCCAGCTCCGGTTCGAGCAGCAGTTCCGGTTCCAGTTCCAGCAGCAGTTCGGGCAGCAGCTCCAGCGGCGGCCCGTCCGGGCGCGCCTTTTCCGGCGCCGCGGCACCGGCCACCCTCACCCTGCCCGCCGGCTCACAGGCCTTTGTCCGCACCGTCGATGGACGGCAGGTGCTGTACGTGGTTCCCGATCCCGCGCCGACCAGCTTCGGCCCGCTGATGATCATGCTGGACTACCTTGGTGGCAACCCCAGCTTCATGGCCGACCTGGTGCTGGCCGGCGAGCATGCCGCCCAGGGCGAAATCCTCGCCTTCCCCGCGCATCAAGGCCTCACCTGGAACAACGGTGTATTGACCTCGCAGGTTTTCAGCGATCCGCAGAGCGATATCGTCTTCCTTACCGACGTCATCGCCGACGCCACCAGCAACCTGCCGGTGGATGCCGCGCGCATCTCCATGACCGGCTTCTCCGAAGGCGGCTTCATGGCCAACCTGTTCGCCTGCGACAAGCCGGGCCTGATCAACGGCTACGGCATGGTCGGCGCCTCGCAGCTCAATACCACCAGCTGCGAATCCGGCACACCGCTGAAGATGATCCTGTTCGCCGGCACCGACGACAAGCAGGCGCCCTACAACGGCTTCG
>JAQGNS010000225.1 GCA_028291705.1 Nevskia sp. | reverse complement strand
CTGGCCTACGCTTTCGGCGCAAATCCCTGCGTCGGCCGTTACTATGCCGGGACCGTTGCCCCGGTATCCGCATGACTCCGAACGACCGACTATTCACCCTGGTGCCCGGCAGCACGCCGCTGCTGATCAATGTGCCGCACGCCGGCACCTACATCCCGCCGCAGTTGCGGCAGGGCATGAGTATGGTGGCGCAGACGGTGCCGGATACGGACTGGCATGTGCACCTGCTGTATCAGTTCGCGCTCGAGCTGGGCGCGGGGCTGATGGTGGCGACGCATTCCCGCTATGTCGCCGACCTCAACCGCGATCCCGGTGACGCAGTGCTGTATCCGGGGGCGGACAATACCGAGCTATGCCCGACGCGCAGTTTCGCCAACGAGGATTTGTATCTCCCCGGCCAGGCTCCGGACGCGCAGCAGATCACGCTCCGGCGTGAGCGTTACTGGGCGCCTTATCACCAGACGCTGGCCGCGACGCTGGCGCAGATCAAGGCGCGGCACGGCTACGCCATCCTGCTCGACGGGCATTCGATCCGTTCGCAGGTGCCGCGTTTCTTCGACGGACGCTTGCCGGATCTCAACCTCGGCACGGCCGCGGGCGCGAGTTGCGATCCCGCACTGCAAGCTGCGGCCATGACGGTGTTGCAGTCCGCCGGCGGATTGAGCGCGATCTGCAACGGGCGTTTCAAGGGTGGCTACATCACGCGCTACTACGGGCTTCCGGCCGAAGGCGTGCAGGCCCTGCAATTGGAAATGGGGCAGTCCTGCTACATGGACGAGGCCGCGCCTTTTGCCTGGGAGCCGCCGCGGGCACAGGCCCTGGTGGAAGTGTTGCGGCGACTGGTGGAAAGCTTGCTGGCCTGGCGTGGGAGTGCGTGATGAGTGGACGGCATGGAATGTTGAACGGAATGCGTCGTGTCCTGCTGAGCCTGTCGTTGTATGCCGGCTTGTCCAGCACCGGCATTGCCTGGAGCGATGATCGTCGCGTCGAAACACCGATTGCACAGCGCTCCTTCATCGAGGTGCAGGACACCGGCCGCAATTACTTCGTGCATTTTCCCAGCGGCAGCCGCGCGGCGCCGTGGCCGGTGGTGCTGGTGCTGCACGGGGCGGGCAGCGATGCGCTCGAGACTCTCGCCATGTACCGCTGGATTGCGGCTTCGGACCTGAACGGCTTCATCCTGGTCGGCCTGGAAGCGCGGCCGCCGCGGCTGTGGTTTCCGGTCAACTTCAAATTGAATCCCCGTATCTGGAACAGCGGCGATCCAGGTGTGCAGCAGGACAGCATCCTGAAGAACGACGATGTCGCCTACACCCGTGCCGTGCTCGATGAACTGGCCAAGCGTTACACCATCGATCCGAACCGCATCTACGCCACCGGCTTTTCCAGCGGCGGCGGCATGGTGCAACGCCTGGGCGTGGAACTGAGCGAGCGCTTCGCCGCGATTGCCGCAGTGGGCAGCCTGCGCGCGCAGAACGTGGCGCCACGTAATCCGCTTTCCGTCCTGCTGGTTTATGGTCGGCGTGATCCGGCCGTACCGTATGACGGCGGCAAAGGCGTCACGCCCTGGGGCGATCTGCCGGACATGCCCCCGGTGGCCACCAACACGGCCGGCTGGATGCGGGACCTGCATTGCGCCGGCGAGGCGCAGACGGCGCAGCCCAATCCACAGGTGCTGCGCGAAGTATGGAAAGATTGCGACGGTGGCAACGAGGTGCAGGCGGTGACGGTGAACGATCTCGGCCATCACTGGGCGGGCAGCCTGCCGGACGGCTTGAAGGAGTCCATCGCCGGCCCGATGAGCCGGTCTTTCGACGACACCACCGAAATCTGGAACTTCTTCGCCGCCCATCCACGACATGGTGCAAAGCCGCAAGCCGCTGTGGCGCCAGCGGATCGTTGATCCCACTCCCCCCGCCATACGGGGGGTGACGCTGGCCAAAACCCCCTGTATTGTGTTGAAAAATTAACCGTATTGATGTTGGTAATTCAAGTTACCTGATTGTTGCATCGGCGGATAAAACAAAGCGGCGGGATGACCCACCGCGCGAGGGGGAGGCTGAACCATGCGATCCGGAACACTGGGCGTGGGTGCTGTCCGTTGGGGCTTGGCAATGGCTTTGCTGTATCTGGCCATGTTCGCCCCCCGAGCCTGGGCGCTCGACTTCAGCTTCGAGCCGCTGTTCGTCCATGACAAGGTGAACGGGGTGCTCAACACCACGCTCACCGCCGGCGTCGGCATCCGCATGCAGAATCCGAGCGAGCACCTGATCTCCAAGGGTGACCTCAATCCCGATGTGTGTACTTTTCCCTACCAGAGTTGCCAGGGCCTGTTCCGCACGCAGACCTTTCCGGCGGCGCATCTGGCGGCGGCGCCGGGCTCGTTCGGCGCCAACGGCGATCGAGGCGACCTGAACTACGGCCACAAGGGTGAATTCTTCCAGGCGCCGGCCAAGGTGACTTCCGACCTCACCCTGACTTATGGCAACTTCGGCATCTTCGCCCGTGCCCTGTATTTCTACGACTTCGTCAACAACGATTTCACCGAGAAGCACCCCAATGAGATCACGGCGCAGAACGTGAACCAGGTGGGGCGGGTCGGCACTACGCTGCCGACCCTGAACGGCCTGGTGGGTGGGCCCTGCTCCAGTGTGGCCGGCCCGCTGAACAACCTGCTGCAGCCCATCAGCGGCCTGATCGATCCGATTCTCAACGGCGCCGGCCTGCCTTCGCTGGTGCCGAATCCGAGTGCCGTCTGTGGACGTTTTTACGGCAAGGGCGGAGTGGTGCGCAGCAAGCGCACCGACGGCGAAGTGCTGGCGCAGGCCGGCACCAACCTGCAGTACCTGGATACCTATTTCTTCGGCAAGCTGCCGCTGTGGGGGGACCATGAGCTGACCTTCAAGATCGGCCGCCAGCTGGTGAACTGGGGCGAGAGTACCACCCTGGTGCTGAACAGCATCAACTCGGCCAACCCGGTCAATGCCAACAACTTCTATCGCGTCGGCAACCAGGTCGAGGAGGACTTCGTGCCGGTGAACATGATCGACCTGGGCTTTAGCCCCTTCGAGAATTTCACCGCTGAGGCGTTCTACCAGCTGGAGTGGAAGCCGATCGAGGCGCCGACGCCGGGGACTTATTTTTCCGATATCAACGTCGGCACCAACAATGCCGGCAAGACCCTCAACGCCAGCTTTGGCCAAGCCGCGGAGGATCCGGACTGCCTGGGTAAGCTGGGCGACAACATCCTCACCGGCCTGACGCCGACCTGCATCACCATCAACCGTGTGCCGGACCTGGAGCCGCGCACTTCAGGGCAATATGGCGTCAAACTCGATTACTACTTCGAGAATCTCAACAACGGCACCGACGTCTCGCTGTATTACGAGAACTATCATTCGCGTCTGCCGTACGCGAGCCTGTTCTCCGGCTACCCGAGCTGCGGCCGCGCCGAAGGCAATGCCCGCGGCAACAACGCCACCGATATTTCATCGCTGCTGCTGGATTGCCCGAATTTCCCGCTGTTCTCCTCTGGTGATCCGCGCAAAGCCACCTCCAGCGCGCTCAATGTGCAGAGCGTGCGCTTCATGCTGGAGTACCCGGAAGACATTCACTTGATCGGCGCCAGCTTCAACACCACGGTCGGCAGCTATTCCATCCAGGGCGAGGTGGCGTATCGCCCGAACAAGCCGATGCAGGTGGATGCGCATGACCTGGCTTTCGCCGCGCTCGGCGCGCAAGGCACACGCTGCGGACAGGCAGGCACCAGCTGCGAGGGCACCGGCCTGCTGGGGGCGCTCGGCGTCGGCGGTGTGGGCCTGGGACCGGACGGCCAGACCATGACCTATGGGCAGAGCGACGCGGTGAACAGCAGCGGCCGGCCGTACACCAACGACACCTTCAACCTCGTGGTCGGCCATGCCACTGGCTCACAGCGCTATTTCCCCAACTTCATCATCCCGTATCGCGGCGGGGTGGGGGGGAACAACACGCCCTGCTACCCCAAGCCGGGCACCGCCGAGGATGCGCAGTACGGCTTCAATACCTTCCAGCACCCGTACTACGCCTACGACAAGAATAGCCCCTGCTACATCCAGGGCTATGAGCGGATGCAGGATTTCCAGTTCAACCTCGGCGCCACCAAGGTGCTCGGCGCCACCGATAATCCGATCGGTGCCGACCAGATCATCCTGGTTTACGAGCTGGGCGCGGAGTATGTGCCGTTCCTGCCCTCATACGATCAATTGGTGCTGGAGGGGCCGAATTCGACTTCGGCGCCCACCGCTGGTGCGGACGGTTCCGGTTCGGATGGTTCGCGCATGGGTTGCTCCAATATCCCGGACTGCTCGTACGGGCCGGACGGCGTGCGCTTCAATCCGCATCAGCAGGACCATGCCGGGTATCCGCGGGCGTTCTCCTGGGGGTATCGCGTCATCGGCCTGCTCAGCTACGAGCAGATCGTGCCCAATGTCACGCTCAAGCCCTTCATCCTGTTCTCACAGGACGTGGGCGGCATCTCGCCCGGGCCGGCCGGCAACTTCGTCAAGGGCCGCAAGCTGGTCAACATGGTTTACGAGTTTCGCTACAAGCAGGCGCTGTCGCTCAGCCTGGGGTATGCCTGGTACTGGGGTGGGGGTGCCTACAACACCTTGTCGGATCGTGATTTCGCCCAGGCGTTCATCAAGTATCAGTTCTGAAGGAAAACGTTGCTTCTTGTCATTCTGAGCGCAGCGAAAAATCCCGCTGTTTGAGAGGGCGTCAATGCCATCCCTGGCGGGACTGAGCGCTTGTCGGAAATCCCTGCCCGGCCATCCATGGCCGGGCGTTCGCCGTACCAGCGAGCTTCGCTCGCAAAACGGCCCGGCTCAGCCTTCGCTACGCTCAGGATGACAGGGATTCAATCTGCGAACTTGGCTTCACGCTTTTGCAGGTGGGCGCTGACCGCTTCGGTCAAGTCGTCCGACACCAGCATGCTGGTATTCCAGGCGGCGACCATTTCCAGGCCTTCCTGCACCGAATGATCGCGGGAGTAGAGCAGGTTATGCTTGATGCCGCGCACGGTGATGGGTGACTTCGCGGCGATGCGCAGCGCGAGCTGCTCCACCTGCGTCATCAGCTCCTCGCGGGTCTCATAGGTTTCTCCGACCAGGTCGATGGCCTTCGCCTTGCGGCCGTCGAAGGTCTCGCCGGTATAAGCCAGCTCGGTGAGACGCGCCAGGCCGATGACGTGGCGCAGGCGTTGCAGGGTGCCGACGTCGGCGACGACGGCGAGGTCGACTTCCCTGATCGAGAACTTCGCATCCACCGTGCTGTAGCGCATGTCGCAGGCGGCGATGAGATCGATGCCGGCACCGATGCAGGCGCCGTGGATGGCGGCGATCACCGGCACGCGCAGGCGCTCGACGCTGCTGATGCTGTTCTGCGCATGCAGGATGAATTTGCGCACGCCTTCCCTGGCCCTTGCCGGGCAGCCCTTGCCCGTCACCGCTTGGCCAACATGGGCGAGGGCTTCCAGGTCGATGCCGGCGGTGAAGTGGCGGCCTTCGCCGCAGAGGATCACCGCGCGGACCTGTGGCTGCTCGTCGATCCAGGCGGCGGCCTTGGGCAGCTCGTCCCACATGGTCAGCGAGAAGGCATTGGCCTTGTCCGGCCGGTTCAGGCGCAACCAGGCGATGTTATCCTGCAGGTCGATCTTGATGGTCTGGAAGTTCATGATGGTTCAGTCCGTTTTTATGACATTGCAGTTTTGAAAAGACCATTTCGTACTTGAAAGTACGGTCTGGTGCGGCTTAACAAAATCTTAAAACTCCGGTCACTTTCGCCTGCGAGACTTCTCTCGATAAGTGCAGGGATCGCTCTGCACTAGGGATAATGGAGAATCATCACATGAGGCGTTTGCGTCTCGGTAGCTTGTTGTGCGTGGCAATATTGTACGGTTGTTCTTCCGGTGACGGTTCGTCACCGGCCGGAGGCTCCTCCTCGGGGACTGTGTCGTCCTCCGGAGGCATATCTTCTTCCTCATCTTCATCATCATCTTCTTCTTCCGGAGCCACCTCTTCCTCGTCCTCCGGCGTGTCGAGCTCTACTTCGAGTTCGTCTTCCAGTTCCTCTTCAGGCTCTTCGTCCTCGTCCGGTTCTTCCAGCGGCCCGGTCGGTCCGGGGCCGTTCGCGCTGAACCTTGCGCCGGGCGGGCAGGGCAATGGTCGCGTCACCAGTTCGCCTGAAGGCATCGACTGCGGCACCAGCTGCACGCAGAACTATGCCGGCGGCGTGCAGGTCACGCTGACCGCCACCCCGGCTTCCGGCAGCGTCTTCGCCGGTTGGAGCGGCGATTGCAGCGGCACCGATTCCTGCCAGGTGTTCATGGATCGTATCCGCAACGTGACGGCGACGTTCAACCTCGCCACGCAGCCGCAGCAGACCTTGCAGCTGATCAAGGCTGGCGGTTCGAGCGGCCGCGTCAGCAGCAGTCCGACGGGTATCGACTGCGGTGCGCAATGCGCGGCCGAATTCACCCGTGGCTCCGTGGTGACGCTGACGGCGACGCCCGATGCCGGCGCGGTGTTCTCCGGCTGGAGCGGCGCCTGCACCGGTACCGCGACCTGCCAGGTCACGCTCAACGCCGACACGCAGGTCACCGCGACCTTCGTCAACGCCTCGGCCGCCGCGCCGCAGGGCATGACCTTGTCCGGCGACACCCATGTGCACGACGATCACTCTTCCGACGGCAGCCTGCCGCGCCAGCTGTCCGGCGACAAGCTGCCGGGCAACGTCTCGGTGGCCGATCAGATCAACGAGGGCGAGTTGCAGGGCCTGGATTTCATGCCGCTCACCGATCACCGCACCTACACCCAGCAATACGATCCGCTCTGGCGTTCGTCGAAGCTGATCCTGGTGCCGGGCGAGGAAGCCA
>JAQGNS010000221.1 GCA_028291705.1 Nevskia sp. | reverse complement strand
GCCCTCGCGCAGCGCATGGCGGAACAGGCCGCGCAGGCTCGACAGGTAACGCCGCAGGCTGGACGGCTGCTGGCCCTTGCGATGCAGGCGCGTGATGAAGCCGCGCACGGTGTGGATGTCCACGCGCTTGGGCTCGTGGATGCCGCATTCCGCGCAATAGGCGAGGAAGGCCGTGCTGTCGCGGCGGGTCGCATCGAGCGTGTGCTCGGAGGCGCGCCGGTCGACACGCAGATGACTCATATAGCCCGCCAGCAGCTGTTCCAGTGCGCTGGCGGTCTCTTTCATGTCAGCCGCGCGCGTACCGCGGCGGCCACCAGCTCGGCGGTGATCTCCAGGAACAGCTTGCCCTGGCGCGGCTGGAAGCGTTCGGCGTCGCGCGAGCCCAGCACCAGCATGCCCAGGTTCTTTTCCTTTTCCAGCGGCACCACCGCCGCCGACAGCACCGGCTGCGCGGCCTTGGGGAACAGCAGCTTGGTGCGCTCCTCGCTGATCGGGCCGCATTCGATCAGGCGGGTGCGGATGAAATTGTCGAAGACGCGGGCGATGGCGCCGCTGGGCTCGATCGGCACGATGCCGTCGATGTCGTGGCGCTTGTAGGCGCCGGCATTGAGGCCGACGAAGACCTCGTCGATGTCGAAATCGTCGCGCATCGAGGTGCGCAGGCCGACCGCGATATTGGCCAGCGAAGGCGCGCGGATCAGGGCGCGCGCCAGGCGCAGCACGCTTTCGGCGCGCGTTTCGTTGTCGCGCGCGGTGTCGATCAGGCGATTCAGGCGGCCTTCCAGCCGCGCGTTCTTGCCGCGCAGCAGTTCCACCTGGCGCTCGATCAGCGACACCGCCGAGCCGGCGGAGTGCGCCACTTCCAGCGTTTCCAGCAGCTGCGGGTGATCGGTCAGCAGCTGCGGGTGGGCCTTGAGGTAGGCCACCACCTGCGCTTCGCTGGCCATTTCGGCCGGTGCCGCATCGTCCGCCGCCTGTTCCTTCGGTTCGCTTACTTCGGCCACACCAGACTCCCTTCGAATACCGTTTCCGCCGGGCCGGTCATCCACACCGGCTCTCCTTCTCCCGCCCACTCAAGCTGCAAGGTGCCGCCGCGCACCTGGATGGCGGCGCTGGGGCCCAGTTTGCCCCAGATGCGCCCCACCACCATCGCCGCGCAGGCGCCGCTGCCGCAAGCCAGGGTCTCGCCCGCGCCGCGCTCGTAGACGCGCAGCCGCGCATGGCCGCCGTCGACGAACTGCACAAAGCCGGCGTTGACCCGCTGCGGGAAGGCCGGATGATGCTGCAATTCCTCGCCCACCGCCGCCACCGGCGCAGTATCCACGTCGGCCACCTCGATCACCGCGTGCGGATTGCCCATGCTCACCGCGCCGCAGGCGAGGGCGGTGCCATCGGTCAGGGTCAGGCTGTATTCGGGCGAGCGTTCACCACTGTGGAGGATCATCGGGATCTCCGCCGGCTCGAAGCGCGGCGCGCCCATGTTGACCCGCACCTGGCCGTCATCCAGCAGATACAGCTCCAGCAGGCTGGTGTCGGTCCTCACCCGCAAGTGGCGCTTGTCGCTGAGGCCATGGTCGCGGACGTAGCGCGCCAGGCAGCGCGAGCCATTGCCGCACTGGCCCACTTCGGAGCCGTCGGCATTGAAGATGCGGTAGCCGAAGTCCACGTCCGCATCCGGCGCCGGCTCGATCAGCAGCACCTGGTCGCAGCCCACGCCGAAACGGCGGTCGGTGAGCTGGCGCAACAGGGCCGGCGAGGGCGCCTGCAGCAGCGCGTGCACCGGCGCCCGTGTGGCGTCGATGACGACGAAGTCGTTGCCGAGGCCGTGCATCTTGGCGAAGGGGAGATTCATGGCCGCAGATTATCGGCCTGATCGCCGGCCGTTGAAACAGTTTTTTGCATCGCGCGGGCCGCGTGCGGCGCGCTCCGCCGCGCCATTCCTCATCAAAGCGCAATCTTTGGCCGACTTGCTAACACGAATCCTTCTCATTATTATCCTTAACAATGACAAGGATGGGATGCCGCATGACGGCCCCGGCCAAGGGAAGAAGGGGATGATGCTTACCGGATTCGGCACACGGCTACGGCTTTCGACTGCGCTTGTACTTGGTGCGGCGCTCGCCGCATGCAGCGGCGGCGGTAACGGCGGCAGCCCCGACCAGCTGTCGGCCGCGGCCCAGTTGGGCCAGAAGATCTTCGCCGACCAGACCCTGTCCGTTTCCGGCAAGCAGTCCTGCGCCACCTGCCACGTCGCCAAGTTCGCCTTCGCCAACGACACCAGCGCCAGCGGCCCCGACCACGGCCTGCCGGTGCCATTGGGCGGCCCGAACATGGACCTGTCCGGCTTCCGCAATACGCCCTCGCTGATGTACGCGTCTTTCATCCCGACCTTTTTCTTCGACGGTGATGGCAATCCCAACGGCGGCTTCTTCCGCGACGGCCGCGCCGCCACCCTGGCGGATCAGGCGATCGACCCCTTCACTACCTCGTTCGAGATGGCCAATGCCGACGCGGCGGCGGTGATCGAAAAACTGAAGACCCGGCCCTACCTGGCGGACTTCACCACGATCTACGGGGCGGACGTGCTGAATGATCCGGCTACGGCCCTCAAGCGCATGGGCGCGGCCCTGGCCGCCTTCGAGAGCGAAGACCCGGACTTCCATCCGTTCTCCAGCAAGTTCGACTACTGGCGCAACGGCCAGGCCACGCTTAACAACCAGGAGCTGAACGGCTTCGCCCTGTTCAACAACTCCACCAAGGGCAACTGCTCGGCCTGCCATCCCACCACCGCGACCGGCTCGACCCCGGCCATGTTCACCGACTTCAGCTTCGACAACCTCGGCGTGCCGCGCAACGCCAACATCCCGGCCAACGCCGACAGCGGCGCACCCGACTACACGCCGACCAACAGCGACGACGGCGTGCACACCTACTACGACCTCGGCGTCTGCGGCCCGCTGCGCGATGATCCCGGCCTCAACAAGTCCGGCATCTGCGGCCAGTTCAAGGTGCCGACGCTGCGCAACATCGCCGTCACCGCGCCGTATTTCCATAACGGCCAGTTCGCCACGCTGGCGGACGCCATCGGCTTCTACGTCCGCCGCGACACCAACCCGGACCAGTTCTACCCGACCGACAGCGACGGCAACGCCACCAAGTTCGACGACCTGCCGGGCCTCTATGGCGGCCAGTTCCTGGTCAACATCAACGACCCGTCCAGCGACGCCAACTACGCCGGCAACGTCAACACCGGCGAGATCCCCTACAACCGCCGGCTCGGCGGCCAGGCGGCGCTGACGCCGGACGAGATCAACGACGTCATCGTCTTCCTCTGCACGCTCACCGACGGCTACGACCCCGCGCATCCCGCGGCCCAGGTCCTGCCCGCGCAATGCCAGGCGGCCGTGACCGCCTCCACTCCTTAAGAAGCCCGCTCCATGAGCCCGATCATGAAAAAGCCTTTCGCCCTCAGCCTCATCGCCGCTGCCCTGCTTGCCTCCGGCGCCGCCCGCGCCGCCGACCCGGGTGCCAAGCCGGCCGGTGTCGATGCCGCCACCGCGCAGAAGCTCGAGCAGCAGATCGACCTGATGCAGCAGCAGCTCGAAGCGCTGAAGGCCGAACTGGGTCAGCTGAAGAAGCAGAACGAGACCCTGGCCACGCAGCAACAGCAGCAGGCCGTGGAAGTGCAGCAGGTCGCCGCCACCGCCAGCGCCAAGCCGGAGGGCGGCATCTCGCCCAACCTGAGCCTGTGGGGCTATGGCGAGATCTACTACACCCATCCGGTGCATGAGCCGCAAGACACCACCGCGGATCTCGCGCGCGCCGTGTTCGGCATCGGCTACCGCTTCGACGACCGCACCGTATTCAACTCCGAGTTCGAAGTCGAGCATGCGGTCTCCTCCTCCAGTGACCAGGGCGAGTTCGAAGTCGAGCAGTTCTACGTCGATCACCAGCTGGCCCCCTGGGTCTCGGTCAAGGGCGGCCTGTTCCTGATGCCCTTCGGCTTGCTCAACGAGCACCACGAGCCGACCAATTACTACGGCGTGCAGCGCAACTTCGTCGAAACCCTGATCATCCCCAGCACTTGGCGCGAAGGCGGCTTCGCCTTCCACGGCGATACCGATATCGGCCTGACCTGGGATACCGGCCTGACCACCGGCGTCAACCTGGCCAACTGGACGCCGAACCCGGAAGACCCGCAATACCGCACCGCGCTGCAGCTGGAAGACAGCGACTCCGCGCCGCTGCAGGCCAGCCATCAGGAATTGCAGCTGGCCAACGCCCAGCACTTGTTCGAGTACGGCTCGCTCAACTACAAGGGTGTGCCCGGCCTGCTGGTCGGCGCCGCCATCTCCACCGGCACCTCCAAGGCTTCCGCCCAGACGCCGGACCAGCGCGTCACCCTGTGGGAGACGCATGCGCGCTGGACCCCGGGCGCCGCCGACCTGTCGGCGGTCTATGCCCGCGGCTCCATCAGCGGCACCGCCCCCTACAACAACCTCAACGCCGGCGGCTCCAATCCGATGCCGTCCAAGTTCTACGGCTATTACCTGCAGGGCGCCTATTCGGTCTGGCATCACAACGGCTACCGTCTGGCCCCGTTCGTGCGCTGGGAGCGGTACGATATGGGGGCGGGTTACGAGGGCATCGCGCCCGGATTCTCGCCGGTGCCCGGCGGCCTGGCCTCCGATGGCCGGCCCTGGCCGCAACCGCATGATCGCGTCTGGACCTATGGCGCGAACTTCTACCTCAACCCGCACGTCGTGCTGAAAGCGGACTACCAGTCGTACCAGACCAACAGTGATTTCACCCGCTTCGATCTCGGCCTGGGGCTCAATTTCTGATCCCGAAGGGCAAATGGGCCTGAGTGACATTCTCGCTCAGGCTTCG
>JAQGNS010000131.1 GCA_028291705.1 Nevskia sp. | reverse complement strand
AGCGGCGTGCTCGACAGGTAGGAGTAGCCCAGCATCAGGATCTTCGGCGTCAGCGAGAAGAAGCGGCCGTTGGTTTCGGCGTAACCCAGTTCCACCAGGGTGTGCAGGCAGCGGCGCACGGTGGCGCGCGGCAGCTTGGTCGCCTTGGCCACGTCGGACAGCGTTGGGTGCAGCCGCTCCGGCCCGAAGGCGCGGATCACGGCGAGGCCGCGCGCCAGCGCGGTGACGAACAGCTGGGGGTCGTTGTCCGCGCCTTCCATGGCTTCCGATTTTGAATTGGGCATCCGTAGATCGTTTTTGTTGTTCGCTGGCCGAACAAATCTTCCACATCGGCCTTCCCTTGACAAGTTTGTTCGATAACCGCTAATTTGTTCGAAATAATTATAAATGTTCACTAGACGAACAATTTTCAGAGGATTCACCGTATGGCCGCCCTGTTGTCGCTTGCCGAAGCCATCTCCCTGCATGTGCATGACGGTGATGTCGTGGCCCTGGAGGGCTTCACCCACCTGATTCCTTTCGCCGCGGGTCACGAATTGATCCGCCAGCGGCGCAAGCACCTGACGCTCGTGCGGATGACGCCGGACCTGATCTACGACCAGCTGATCGGCATGGGTGCCGCCGACCGCCTGGTCTTTTCCTGGGGCGGCAATCCCGGCGTCGGCTCGCTGCATCGCCTGCGCGACGCGGTGGAGAACGGCTGGCCGCAGCCGCTGGCGATCGAGGAGCATTCGCACGCCGCGATGGCCAATGCCTACGAGGCCGGCGCGGCCAACCTGCCGTTCGCCGCGTTCCGCGGCTACAAGGGCGTGGACCTGCCCAAGGTGAATCCGCGCATCCGCACGGTGGAGTGCCCGTTCACCGGCGAGAAGCTGGCGGCGATTCCGGCGCTGCGTCCGGACGTGGCCATCATCCATGCGCAGCGCGCCGACCGCGCCGGCAACGTGCTGCTGGAAGGCATCGTCGGCGTGCAGAAGCAGGCGGTGCTGGCGGCGAAGCGCTCCATCGTTACGGTGGAGGAAGTGGTCGACCGGCTCGATGCACCCGGCTACAACGCCACCATCCTGCCGTCGTGGACGGTCAGCGCCATCGCCGTGGTGCCGGGCGGCGCCTATCCGTCCTATGCGCAGGGCTATTACCGGCGCGCCAATTCCTTCTACAAGAAATGGGATGTGATCGCGCGCGAACGCGAGTCCTTCCTCGCCTGGATGCAGCAGAACGTGATCGAACAAGGTCCGGAAGCCTTCCAGTCCCACGCGGCCACCGCGCGCTGAGGTTCCGACCATGACCAACACACAGGCTTTCACCCCCAACGAAATCATGACCGTGGCCGCGGCACGCGCGCTACGCAACAGCGATGTCTGCTTCGTCGGCATCGGTGCGCCTTCCGCCGCCTGCAATCTGGCACGCCTGACCCATGCGCCCGGCATCACCCTGATCTACGAGTCCGGCACCATCGGCACCAGGCCGCAGGTGCTGCCGCTGTCGATCGGTGACGGCGAGCTGTGCGAGACGGCGCTGACCACAGTGTCGGTGCCGGAGATGTTCCGCTACTGGCTGCAGGGCGGTCGCATCACCGTCGGCTTCCTCGGTGGCGCGCAGATCGACCGCTACGCCAATCTCAACACCACCGTGGTCGGGCCTTACGACAAGCCCAAGGTGCGCTTGCCCGGCGGCGGCGGCGCGCCGGAAATCGCTTCGAGCTGCGGCGAGGTCTTCATCACCATGAGCATGTCCGCGCGCACCTTCGTCGAGCGCCTGCCCTTCATCACCTCGTTCGGCCACGGCAGCGGCGGCGGCAGCCGCGAGGCGCTTGGGCTGACCACCAAGGGGCCGACCCGGGTGATGACCGATCTGTGCGTGCTGGAGCCGGCGGCGGACACCAAGGAGCTGACCGTGGTCTCGCTGCATCCGGGCATCACCCGCGAGGCGGTGCAGGCGCAGTGCGGCTGGCCCTTGCGCTTCGCCGACGAACTGATCGAGACCGCGCCGCCGACGGCGGAAGAGCTGCGCGTACTGCGCGAACTGCAGGACCGCACCGACCGTGCCCACCGCGAGGAGGCGTAAATGAACGAAGCCTATATCTGCGATTTCGTGCGCACGCCCATCGGCCGCTACGAAGGGGCGCTGTCGAAGACGCGCGCCGACGATCTGGCCGCGGTGCCGCTGCGCGAGCTGGTGTCGCGCCATCCCGGCATCGCCGAGGCCGTCGACGAAGTATTCCTCGGCTGTGCCAACCAGGCCGGCGAAGACAACCGCAACGTGGCGCGCATGGCGCTGTTGCTGGCCGGGCTGCCGCAGCAGGTGCCGGGCGTGACGCTGAACCGTCTCTGTGCGTCCGGGCTGGATGCGGTGGCGGCGGCTGCGCGCGCCCTGCGCAGCGGCGAGATCGAGCTGGCCCTGGCCGGTGGCGTCGAGTCGATGACGCGCGCGCCACTGGTGATGGCCAAGGCCGAGCGCGCCTTTCAGCGCACCGTGGACATCTTCGACACCACCATCGGCTGGCGCTTCGTCAACACGCAGATGAAGGCGCTGTACGGCGTCGACTCGATGCCGGAGACCGGCGAGAACGTGGCGCAGGACTACGGCATCAGCCGCGAGGACCAGGACGCCTTCGCCCTGCGCTCGCAGCAGCGCGCCCGCGACGCCGCCGAGGCCGGCATCTTCGCCCGGCAGATCGTGCCGGTGGTGGTGCCCGCCGACAAGGGCCGCACTCAGCAGCTGGTCGGGCGCGACGAGCAGCCGCGCCCGGAGACCACGCTCGAAGCACTGTCCAAGCTCAAGCCGGTGGTGCGCGCGGGCGGCACCGTCACCGCCGGCAACGCCTCGGCCATCAACGATGGCGCCGCCGCCCTGCTGCTGGCCTCGCCGCGCGCGGTCGAGCGCTACGGCCTGACGCCGCGCGCCCGCGTGCTCGGCTTCGCTTCCGCCGGCGTGGCGCCGCGGGTGATGGGTGTGGGGCCGATCCAGGCGGTAGGCAAGCTGCTGCAACGCCTGAACATGAAGATCGCCCAGTTCGACGTGGTCGAGCTGAACGAAGCCTTCGCCTCGCAGGCGCTGGCCTCGCTGCGCGGCCTGGGGCTGCCGGACGATGCGGAACACGTCAATCCAAACGGCGGCGCCATCGCCCTGGGGCATCCGCTGGGCATGTCCGGTGCGCGCATCGCCGGCGCCGTGGTGCATGAGCTGGCGCGTCGTAACGGACGGTACGGACTCGCCACCATGTGTGTGGGTGTGGGGCAGGGTGCCGCGCTGGCACTGGAGCGGCTGTAGTTTCTTCGCCGCTGCGGCGGCTACGCGATTGTTGATCGCCCATCACCATGGGCCAGGAGCAAAGATGAATCAGTCCGGCTACGACATTCCCCTGACGGCGCATGCCCGTCCGCGCGATCCCATGGCTTACCGGGTGGCCCGCAGCGCGGTGCGCCAGGCGCTAGTCGTGTCCAGCGCCGCGGTGTGCATGGCTGCTTCGGCGGCGTACCTGGTGCCGCTGGCGGTCGTCGGTACCTACGCGAAGCTGTCGCGGCGTCCGAGCAAGGCGCGGTCGCGCCGGGGCGTGGCGCGCATCTGAAGTGCGCCGCGGCTTTACTTCGCCGCGGCGGGCACTACGGTTGGCGCGTCGCCCTTCTTTTCGGCGGGTGCATCGTCCGGCAGCTTGAGCTGCGCTGGATCCCAGCCGCCGCCGAGGGCCTGGTACAAGGCCACCAGGCTGTCGAGGCGGGCGTGGTAGCTGTGCAGCGCGGCGAGTTCCACGGTCAGGGCCTGGTCCTGCGCCGCGATCAGTTCCAGCCGGCTCAATCGTCCGGCCGCCAGAGAGCGGTCCAGGCGTTGCAACTGCGCCTGCTGCATCCCCTGCGCCTCGGACCAGCGCGTTCCGTCGTTGGTCGCCAGTTGGTAACTCAGCAATGATTTCTCGACGTCGGCGAGGCCGGCGTAGATACTCTTGCGGTACTCGGCGAGGAGCAGGTCGTAGCGGCGCTTGCTGGCATCGGACTGGGCCTTGAGCCGGCCGGCGTCGAACAGCGAATAGCTGAACGTAGGGCCCGCGCCGGCGACGCTGCTGCCCTCGAACACCAGGTCATGTACCGCCTCCGCGACAAAGCCGTATTTCGCGGTGAGGCCGACCTGCGGAAACATCTCGGCCCGCGCTACCGCGATTTCCGCATGCGCGGCGATCAGATGCGCCTCGGCGGCGCGGATATCCGGGCGGCGCTCCAGCATGGCGGAAGGCAGGCCTTCCGGCGGCACCGGCGCGGTTACCGTCGCGCGCAGCGGCGCAGCGGCGAGATCCAGGGATTCGGGGGTGACGCCGAGCAGGACCGCCAGCGCATTGAGCGTCTCGCGGCGCGCGGCCTGCAGGGCCGCAGTACGCGCGGTTGCGTCGCGTGCGGCCAGTTCGGCATCCATCACCGGGGCTGCGCCGATGCGCCCGGCTGACTGGCGCAGCCGCAGCAGGCGCAGGCGTTCGGCGGCCAGCGTGTCGCGCTGCGCCGAGAGGGTGATTTCCTCGTCCTGTTCACGGATGTCGAAATAGGCGCGCGCCACTTCGCTGCGCAGGCCGATGTAAGCGCTGCCGGCATCGAACACGCTGGCCTGGTAATCCGACTTTGCCGCCATGACGGAATTGCTGACGCGACCCCAGAAGTCGATTTCATAGCTGGCGTCGAGCGACAGCGCATAGAGGCTGGGATCGACGTCGAGACGCCGGCCGTTATTGATCGACAGCGCCTGCGAGTAGACCGGGTCCGGCGGCAGGCCGTTGATGGATACCGCCGGGTACAGGTGCGAGCGCGCACCCTTGAGACTGTCGCGCGCGATCAGCAGGCGGTCGATCGCGATTTGCAGGTCGGGGCTGCCGGCCATCGCCTGGTCAAGCAACTGCCGCAACTGCGGATCGCCGAATCCGTCCCACCAGTTATCTGCCGGCGCCGCGCCGCTTGCCGCTTCGGCGTTCCAGGCCTGGGGCAGGGGCAGGTCCGGCCGCTGGTAGGCCGGGTTGTCGAGGCAACCGGCCAGCAGCAGGCCGGCGAGCGCCGCCGCCAGCGGGACGCGGCATCCGCTCAAGGCTTGCTCCGCACGCGCACCAGCACGCGCTGGCCGATCAGCAGGTCGGCGGTGCCGAGGTCGAGCACGCATTCCACCACGCGGTCGTCCTTGGCGGCGGGGCGTACTTCCGGCAGCTCATGCACCGGTCCCACCGAACGCGCCACCCGCAGCACGCGCGCCGTATAGACCTTGCTGTTGTCGTATTCCGGCGCCACCTCGGCGGTCATGCCCGGCAGCACCTGGCCGAACAGGCGCTCATCCAGTTCGGCGCGCACGATCAGTGGGCCGTCGCCGGCGAACCACACCAGCTGGCTGCCGCTGCCGACGGCTTCGCCGGCGTGCAC
This sequence comes from Nevskia sp., assembly GCA_028291705.1. GTDB lineage: Bacteria > Pseudomonadota > Gammaproteobacteria > Nevskiales > Nevskiaceae > Nevskia. Next base: position 16,893 of record JAQGNS010000131.1, on the reverse strand, counting down.
GAAGACACGCAGCACCTGGCCGTGCGCAGGCGCCCGCAGCTCCAGCCGCTTCAATTTGTCCTGCGCCTGTTGCAGCTGCAGCGCCGCCGCCTGCGCGGCGAGCTCGGCCAGGCCGGCCTGCGCCTGCAATGCCGTGATCTTCTGCCGCGCCTGGCGCAGCTCGTCCTCCGGCTCCGCCTGCTGCTCGACCAGCGGCGCCAGCCGGGCCGCTTCTTCCTGCGCCCGGCCGAGCTGTTCGCCCAGCGCGCTGCGCTCCTGGCGGCGGCGCTGCAACTCCACTTCGGCAAGCTGCTTCTCGGTCTGCGCCTGCTGGTCGTCGAGGCGCAGCAGCAGGTCGCCGGCGCCGACGGTATCGCCGTCCTTGATGGCGATGCTCTGTACGATGCCGTCGATGCGCGCGGCCAGGCGCTGCGTGCCGCCCTGCACATCGACCCAGCCGGGTGCGGTGGCGACGATGTCGTTTGCGGCCGTAGCGGCGGCGGCCGGTTCAGTGCGCGAGCAGCCGCTGAGTATGGCGAGCATGGCCGCGGCCAGGGCGGCGCCGGGCGCGAGGGTTCGGTCGAAGCGGTTCAAAGGTAGTCACCTGTGGAATTCGGATGCGGCTGCGCCGGCGAAGCATGCCTGGCGTCGACGCCGGCAAGCAGGGGGCCGGGACGCGGATATTCCAGCGTGTCCTCGATCACCATGCCGTCCTGCAGGCGGATGATGCGCTCGGCATGCCGGGTCAGGCGCGGATCGTGCGTTACGGTGATCACCGTGGCGCCGTGGGTGCGGGCGATTTTCTGCAGCAGGGCGATGACGATCTCGCTGTTGGCGCTGTCCAGCGCGCTGGTCGGTTCGTCGGCAAACAGGATCTGTGGCGAGCCGATCAGGGCGCGGGCGATGGCGACGCGCTGCTTCTCGCCGCCGGAGAGCTGCGCCGGGCGCAGGTTCATGCGCGTGCCCAGGCCCACTTCTTCCAGGGCCGTCACCGCGCGCTGCCGCGCCTGTGCTTTATGCACACCGCCGAAATCCAGCGGCAGCGCCACCTGCTCGATCGCGGTCAGCGCCGGGAACAGGTTGAAGTTCTGGAACACGTAGCCGCAATGCTGGAAGCGGAAGCGTTCGAGTTCGCGCGGGCCCAGGTTCCAAAGCGGCGTGTCGAGCACCCGCACCGCGCCCGACTCGGGGCGCAGCAGTCCGCTCAGGATCGCCAGCAGGGTCGACTTGCCGGAGCCAGAGGCGCCCATCATCAGGGTCAGCTCGCCGGGCCAGAACTGCAGGGAGAGTTGATGCAGTACCGGCGTGCGCGCCGCACCCTTGCCGTAGCCGTGCACCAGGCCGGTGGCGCTGATGCTGGCGGCTGAAGGATCGCGGCTCATCGCAGCAGCTCCGCCGGCTGCAACCGGTACAGCTCGCGCAGCGCCAGCAGGCCGGAGATCACCGCGGTGATCAGGCCGATCAGCACCGCCGCCAGCACCGCCCACCAGGTCAGTACCAGCGGTACGTACAAGGTCTGCGCCAGGGCGTTGGCCAACACCGATACCAGCACCGTGAGCAGGGCGCCGAGCACGCCGATCCACAGCGACTGCTCCAGCACCACCGCGCTGAGCTTCGCCGCCGGCACGCCGATGGCGCGGAAGGTGGCGTACTCGCGCAGCGTCGACAGGATCACCCCGCGCAGGGTCTGGCTGGTGATGACGGTGCCGATGATCAGGCCGAGCAGGGAGGAGAACAGGAAGCCGGCACCGACGCCGGACTCGGTCAGCCACCAGCGCTGCGAGTTGTAGGAAAACTCGCGGTCGGTCCAGATGCGGTAGGCGGGGCGGTGCAGCAGCGCCTGCAGGTCGTCGCGCACCGCTTCCGGTGCATCGCTGCGCGCCTTGGCCAGCACGAAGGTGGTCAGGTCTTCGCCGGTGGCCGAGGGCTCGGACAGGTAGCGCGCGGTCTGCGACGAGGCGAAGACATAGGTGTTGCCGATGCTGCGCAGGCCCTCGCTCAGGCCGACCACGCGCACGCGGTGGCCGTTCACCTCGCCCAGGCGGCCGACTCCGGTATGCAGCTTGTCGGCTTCGCCGCGGTCGATCACCACCGCCGAGGGCTCGGCCAGCTTTGCGCACAGCGCGGCGCGCATCGGCTGCGGGCAGGCCAGCGCGTCGGCGGCGGGTGTCAGGCCGACCAGGGTCACGGCGACGCGGGTGTCGTCGCCGGAGCGCCAGTCGGCGTCGTGCACCAGCAGGGTTTCGCTGCGCGCCACCGCCGGATGCAGGCGCAGCAGCGCGCCGAGGTTCGCCGGGATGTCGCGCGACTGGTCGAAGCTTTCCGTCTCCGGCGAGGTGACCCATAGATTGGCGTCGGAGCGGTCGACCAGCACCGTCACCGTGCCGAACATCCCCAGCAGCAGGCCCAGCTGCACCAGCATCAGCACGCCGGCAAAAGCGACCGAGAGCAGCCCGGGCAGGAAACGCCGCCATTCATGGAGCAGGGTGGCGCGGGCTAGGGACATTAATAACGAGGGGGATTAAAGCGCGATTATGAATTGTTCCGCGGCGGCCCGGCCAGCGGGAAGTTTTTCCCTGGACCACCTTGGCGGGTGATCGCATGGAAGAAGGTCTGAGCTACAAAATTTGTAGCTGCCTCCGCAATAGGAGGTAAAGACCCGTTGGGACCCCCTGTAAAAATCACCCTGATTTTATATAACTAACTGTTTAATAAAGACTTAACACTATGGCACCGTCTTTGCTCTTATTTACGCTCGTCGCTTTTTCACCTGATCCGAACCGGCTCTCATAAGCCGGGAAAATTTCAATCAAAGCCTCCTCGAATGCCTGACTCCAAGATGTCGTTTGCGCCCCCGGCGCCGGCCAACGATTGGCTGGTCATTTGCGATTTCGACGGCACCATCGCGCATGTCGATGTCACCGACGGCGTGCTGAGCCGTTTCGCCCTGCCGCAGTGGGAAGCCATCGAAGCCGACTGGAAGGCCGGCCAGATCGGCTCGCGCGAGTGCATGGCGCGCCAGGTCGACCTGGTGCGCGCGCCGCTCGACGCGCTGAACGCCTACCTCGACACCGTCGAGATCGATCCCGACTTTCCCGCCTTCGTCGCCGATTGCCGCGCGCGCGGCCTGGAAGTGGTGGTGATCAGCGACGGCATCGACTATTCGATCCGCCGCATCCTCGCCCGCCACGGCGTCGACGATCTGCCCCTGGCCAGCAACCGCCTCAAGCTGCTCGGCGGCGACCGCTACAGCCTGGAGTTTCCCGAAGCCAATACCAAGTGCAGCGCCGGCAGCGGCACCTGCAAGTGCCGGGTCAGTAGCCGTCGCGCCAGCGGCCGTTCGCGCCTGCTGATCGGCGACGGCAGCTCGGATTTCTGCCTGGCCGCCGAAGCCGACATGGTCTTCGCCAAGGACAAGCTGCTGACCCGCTGCATTGAGCGCAATCTGCCGCACCGCGCCTGCCCTGATTTCGCCAGCGCGCGGCAGCTGCTGCCGCGACTGGAGCGCCTGTCGCTGCGCCGCAGCCGCGGCGGCGCCGAGCTGAACCCTTCCGTTTCTCCCGTCATTTCCCTAGAGACCCTTGTCAATGGATAACGCTGTCCCGATGCGCACCGTCGCCCTTGCCGATGTACCTGCCTATGAAGCGGCGCTGCTGCGCGACGAAGCGCAATACTGCTCGTTCGGCGATACCGTTCATTACCTGAACCCGCCGCCGATCTTCGAGCGCTGCGAGGGCAGCTACATCTACAACGCCGCCGGCACGCCGTTCCTCGACCTGCAGATGTGGTACTCCGCGGTCAACTTCGGCTACGGCAACGAGCGCCTCAACAACGTCGTCAAGAAGCAGCTCGACACCCTGCCGCAGGTGGCCAGCCAGTACCTGCACCCGACCAAGATCCAGCTCGCCACCATGGTCGCGCAGGACGCCGAGAAGAAGTTCGGCCACAAGGGCCGCGTGCACTTCAACGTCGGCGGCTCGCAGTCGGTGGAGGATTCGCTCAAGCTGGTGCGCAACGCCAGCAACGGCAAGAGTCTGATGTTCGCCTTCGAGGGCGGCTACCACGGCCGCACCCTCGGCGCCTCGGCCATCACCTCCAGCTACCGCTACCGTCGCCGCTACGGCCATTTCGGCGACCGTGCCCAGTTCGTGCCCTTCCCCTACCACTTCCGCGGCCCCAAGGGCATGAGCAAGGAAGAGTACGGCAGCCAGTGCGTGAAGCAGTTCGAGCGCCTGTTCGAGACCGAGTACAACGGCGTGTGGGACCCTAAGGCCGGCCAGGCCGAATACGCCGCCTTCTACGTCGAGCCGATCCAGGGCACCGGCGGCTACGTCATCCCGCCGATGAATTTCTTCATCGAGCTGAAGAAGGTGCTGGACAAGTTCGGCATCCTGATGGTGGTGGACGAAATCCAGATGGGCTTCTTCCGCACCGGCAAGCTGTGGTCGATCGAGCATTTCGGCGTCAAGCCGGACGTGATCGTGTTCGGCAAGGCGCTGACCAACGGCCTCAACCCGCTGGCCGGCATCTGGGCGCGCGAAGAGCTGATCAACCCGACCGTGTTCCCGCCCGGCTCGACCCATTCCACCTTCGCCTCCAACCCGATCGGCACCGCCGTCGGCCTGGAAACGATGAAGATGCTGGCCGAGACCGACTATGAAACCATGGTCATGGACAAAGGCGCCTACTTCCTCGACGGTCTGAAGCAGCTGCAGAAGCGCTTCCCCATCATCGGCGATGTAGACGGCCTGGGCCTGGCGCTGCGCGCCGAGATCTGCGGCCAGGACGGCTTCACGCCGGACAAGGCCATGGTCGACCGCCTCTGCGACGAGTGCATGAAGGGCGATCTCGTCTCCAACGGCAAGAAGTACGGCCTGGTGCTCGACATCGGCGGCTACTACAAGAACGTCATCACCTTCGCGCCGTCGTTGCACATCAGCAAGCCGGAGATCGATCTCGGCCTCGAGCTGCTGGGTCAGGCCCTGCATCGCGTCACCACTGGCCGCTGAACATGAACCAGACGCCGGCTGAAGGCATCAAGGACCACAGCTTCTACTACGAAGGCGGCGACGCCGGCGTGCTGCTGATCCACGGCCTCACCGGCACGCCGGTGGAGATGCGCTTCATCGGCAAGGGGCTGCACAAGGCCGGCTTCACCGTCTACGGCGTGCAGCTGCCGGGGCACTGCGGCAACGAGGCCGATCTGCTGGCCACCGGCTGGCAGGACTGGGTGGCCGGCGTCGAGCGGGCCCTGCTGGAGCTGCGCACCAAGGTCCGCACCGTCTTCGTCGGCGGCCTGTCGATGGGCGCGATCCTGTCGCTGCACATGGCGGCGAAGCACCCGGACAAGGTTGCCGGCCTGTTGCTGTACGGGCCGACGCTGCGCTACGACGGCTGGACCATTCCCTGGTACAGCGATCTGCTCAAGGTGCTGGTCTATACGCCGTTCGGGCACAACTACCGCTTTATGGAGAAGCACCCCTACGGCATCAAGGATGAGCGCCTGCGCCGTCGCGTGGTACATAACATGCTGAACGGCAACAGCGCCGACGCCGGCTTGGCCGGTACCCCGGCGCGCGCCCTGCGGGAAATGTGGCGGCTGGTGGCGCAGGTCAAAAAGGAACTGCCGGCGATCCTGGCCCCGGCCCTGATCCTGCATGCCCGCGAGGACGATGTCAGCAGCGTGCGCAACGCCTACTACATCGCCCGCCACCTGGCCGGCCCGGTGGACGTGAGCCTGCTGGAAGACAGCTACCACATGATCACTGTGGATCGGCAGCGCGACCAGGTGCTGGCGCGCAGCATCGAGCACCTGCAGCGCTGGTGCGTCCAGGCTGAGCCCCGTTCCGGCAATCTGCGCATCGCCGCTGTATCCTGAATCCTGTGAACCCCGTGAATCGCACGGGGCAGGTTGGGGTATTTCGCGAGGGTAAGCCGTAGTGTCCGCAACGGAAGCGACGCAAGGGCAAAGGAGCGGGGTCGTCACGCGGCGCCGCGGTTCCTTGCAGGCGCGGCTGCTGCTGGCCTTCCTGGTGGTCGGCCTGGTGCCGATGTTCTTCGCCGCCGAGCTGGCCAGCCAGGTGGTGACGCGGGCCTTCGAGAGCAACCTCAAGAACTGGCTCAACGAAACCTCGATCTACTTCCTCAGCAGCATCGCCGACTCGCAGCAGGAGGCCGCCGATCTCGCGCGCGTGCTGGCGCAGCAGCCGGACCTGCTGCAACGCCTGATCGACAAGCAGGAACAGGTGCCGCCGCTGCTGCGCGACACCATCGCCGCCGAGGGCTTCCACGCCCTGGCGATCATCGACGATCACGGCAACTTCGTTTACAGCTCCCTGCCGATGCGCAGCAGCGAGCGCATCCGCCTGGGCACCGCCATCACTCTGTACCGGGTGGCGACGGAAAAGGGCTTCGGCACCATGGTCGCCGCGGTCGAGCCGTTCCAGAACGGCGGGCGGCAGTACCAGCTGCTGCTGGGTTCCTGGCTGGACGACGATTTCTTCGGCCGCCTCGGCTCGCTGACCTCCTTCGATTTCCGCCTGTATCGCGCCGGACCGGACGGCTTCCATGAGCTGTACCGTTCCCAGGGCGCCGGCGACAGCAGCCTGATGCTGGAGCCGCGCATCGTGGCCGAGCTGCGCAAGCCGGACGCGCAGGTGTTCGACCGCCAGGTGGCCGGCGGCGCCTTCACGGGCATCTACCGGCCGCTGCGCAGCGACGTGGGGCAGTTGCAGGGCGTGGTGTTCTGCGGCCTGCGCACCCGCGACTGGGCCACCGACTGGGTCTCGCGCGGCAACGTCTTCATCATCATCTTCCTCACCGGCACCGGCCTGTCGTTGCTGGTCGGCTACGCCGTGTCGCGCCGCCTGGCGCGGCCGCTGCGCTCGCTCGCCACCGGCGTGCAGGCCATCACCGCCGGCGACTACCACAGCCGCGTCGAGGTCGAGGGCAACGACGAGGTGGCGGAACTGGCGGAAGCCTTCAACGGCATGTCGAAACGGTTGGAGCAGCTGCACGAGCTGGAGTCGCAGCTGCGGCGGCGCGACCGCCTGTCGGCGCTGGGGCAGGTGGCGGCCGGCATCGCCCATGAGGTGCGCAATCCCCTGGGCATCATCCGCACCTCGGCGGAGCTGATCCGCAAGCGCCAGCGCATGGTCCAGGGCGACCAGCAGCTGCTGGAGAACGTCATCGGCGAAGTGCGCCGCATCGACCAGCTGATCACCGACTTCCTGGCCTTCGTCAAGCCGGTGGCCCTGATGCAGCTGCCGCTGCGCACCAGCGACGTCATCGCCCGCGTCACCCGCTTCTGCGAGCCGGAGCTGGCGATGCGCGGCATCGCCCTGGAACTGGCCGACGAGGCGCCCGAAGCCTGGGTCGACGGCGACGCCGACTCGCTCTACCAGGCCGCGCTCAACGTGGTGCTCAACGCCATCGACGCCATGCCCGGCGGCGGCAAGCTGCTCATCGGCCAGCGCGTCGAAGGCAAATTCCTGTTCCTGCGCTTCACCGACAGCGGCCCCGGCCTGCCCGAGGCGGTGCGCGAGCGTGTCTTCGACCCCTTCTTCACCACCAAGCCGCAGGGCACCGGCCTCGGCCTGGCCAAGGTGCTGAGCGTGATGGAAGGCCACCGCGGCAGCGTCGAATGCCGCAACGAGCCCGGCGGCGGGGCCACCTTCGAGTTCATCCTGCCGCTGTCGCGTAAAGACGCGGATACCGCTTAGCTAGGCGCTGTACCATCTAGCCATGAGCCATACCATCCTGGTGGTCGACGACGAGCCCAAGCTGCGCGAGGTGCTGGCCGCCACGCTGCAGGAGCTCGGCTACCAGACGCGCATGGCGGAATCCGGCATGGCGGCCCTGGAGCAATTCGACGACGACCCGGTCGATCTGGTGCTGAGCGATTTGCGCATGCCCGGCATGAGCGGTCAGCAGCTGCTGACCGAGCTGCGGCGCCGCGCGCCCAATGTGCCGGTGGTGCTGATGACCGCCTACGGTACGGTCAAGGACGCGGTGCAGTCGATCAAGGACGGCGCCTTCGACTACATCAGCAAGCCGTTCGAGATCGACGAGCTGGAAGCGACCATCGCCAAGGCCCTGCGCATGTATACCGCGCTGAGCGACAACCTGCGCCTGCGCGAGGAGCTGGAAGGCCGCTACCGCTTCGAGAACCTGGTCGGCACCAGCCCGGCCTTCCACAAGGTGATCGAGGCCATCGCCGAGGTCTGCGAGAGCCGCGCCAGCGTGCTGATCAGCGGCGAGAGCGGCACCGGCAAGGAAATGGTGGCGCGGGCCATCCACTTCAACAGCAGCCGCCGCGGCGGGCCCTTCGTCGCCATCAACTGCGCGGCGATCCCCGAAGGCCTGCTGGAGAGCGAGCTGTTCGGCCACGTCAAGGGCGCCTTCACCGGCGCGGTCAGCGCGCGCCAGGGCCGCTTCGCCCAGGCCGACGGCGGCACCCTGTTCCTCGACGAGATCGGCGACATGCCCTCGGCCCTGCAGGCCAAGATCCTGCGCGTGTTGCAGGAGCGCAGCTTCGAGCCGGTGGGCAGCGCCAACCCGCGCAACACCGACGTGCGCATCCTCGCCGCCACCAACAAGGACCTGCGCGAGGCGGTGCGCAGCGGCGCCTTCCGCAGCGATCTCTACTACCGGCTCAACGTCTTTCCCATCCACGTACCGCCGCTGCGCGCCCGGCGCGAGGACATCCCGCTGCTGGTCGAGCACAGCGCGCATGGCCTGGCGCAGCACATGAGCAAGGCACAGCCGAGCTTCACCCCGGCCGCGCTGCGCGCCATGCAGGACTACGCCTGGCCCGGCAACGTGCGCGAGCTGCAGAACTGCATCGAGCGCGCCATCATCGTCGCCAAGGGCAATGTGGTCGACGTCGGCGACCTGCCGCAGGACCTGTTCACCCAGTCGCCCGCCGGCCACGAGGCGGTGCGCATCCCCTCCAACCTCGATGCCGAGCTGGACCGCCTGGAGAAGGAGTTCGTGCTGGAGGCGCTGCGCCGCACCGCCGGCGTCCAGGTCAAGGCGGCGGAGCTGCTCGGCGTCAGCGAGCGCAGCCTGTGGCACCGCATCAAGAAGCTCGGCATCAGCATCGCCAAGCGGGCGACGACATAAGACGCCTCAAGCGTCCGTAACGAAACTGCTCCAATAACCATGTCATCCTGAGCGCGGCGAAGGATCTGGATGCCAGGCATTGAAGGGACTTCGCCGCACTCAAGACGGCAGGTATTGGCTCTGATACGGATTCCAGGGACTTCATGTTCGGCAAGATTCTCGATCGTCTGTTGCAAAACGGCTTGTCCGACCTGATCCGTAGCGGCCAGCTGAGCGTCGTCACGGCCAGCGGTAGGACGCTTGTTTTCGGCGATGGCAGCGGTGCGCCGCTGCGGGTGCGCTTTACCGATGCACTGGCGCAGTGGGGCTTCATGACAGACCCCGAGCTGAAGCTGGGCGAGTTGTATACCGATGGGCGCCTGCTGCCTGAGCAGGGCTCGATCTACGATTTCCTGGCGCTGGTGCTGGGCAATGTGCGCGCGGCACCACAGGTCCGTCCGAACCTGCTGGCGCGCGCCGCCAACTGGCTGCGTTTCTCCACCCGGCGCCTGCGCCAGCGCAACACCGCGCGGCGCGCCAAAAGCAATGTCGCGCACCACTACGATTTGGGCGACGAACTCTACAGCCTGTTTCTCGACGACGACTGGCAGTATTCCTGCGCCTATTTCGAAACGCCCGGGCAGAGCCTGGAGCAGGCGCAGCTGGCGAAGAAGCGCCACATCGCAGCCAAGCTGCTGCTGCAGCCTGGGCAGCGCGTGCTGGATATCGGCTGCGGCTGGGGCGGCCTCGCGCTGTACCTGGCGCAAACCGCCGGCGCCGGCTCGGTGCTGGGCGTCACCTTGTCGGAGGAACAGCTGGCCACTGCCCGCCGCCGGTTGGCGCAAGGCGCGCTGGATGGAACAGTGGAATTCCGCCTTTGCGATTATCGCGACCTGGACGACCGTTTCGACCGCATCGTTTCCGTCGGCATGTTCGAACACGTCGGCCTGGCCTACTACGACGCCTACTTCCAGCACTGTCGGCGCCTGCTGCGGCCCGATGGCGTCATGCTGCTGCACACCATCGGCTGCACTGGCGTGCCGAGCCAGGCCAATCCCTGGCTGGACAAGTACATCTTTCCCGGCGGCTATCTGCCGACCCTGTCGGAACTGACCCCGGCCATCGAAAGGTCCGGTCTGATGGTGACCGACATCGAAGTGTTGCGGCTGCATTACGCCGAAACGCTGCTGCACTGGCGCCAGCGCTTCATGCAGCGCCGCGACGAGGTGGTGCGACTCTACGACGAGAGATTCTGCCTCATGTGGGAGTTCTACCTGGCCTTCTGCGAAGCGGCATTCCGCTACGAGGACGTGGTGGTGTTCCAGGTGCAGCTCAGTGTGAGAACCGAGACCGCGCCGCTGACCCGAAACTACATCGCCGAACGCGAGCAGGCGCTGCGTTCGCTCGAATGACGGTTTAAACTGAACTCAGTCATCAAACTCGCCGGACAATGATCATGAGCAAGCCGCTGCGCATCGACTTCGTTTCCGATGTGTCCTGTCCCTGGTGCATCATCGGCCTCAAATCGCTGGAGACCGCTCTGGGCCGGCTGGATGGCGAAGTTGCAGCCGAGCTGCATTTCCAGCCGTTCGAGCTCAACCCCGCCATGCCGCCGGCTGGGCAGGACATTGTCGAGCACATCGCGCAGAAATACGGTTCCAGCGCGGCGCAGATCGACGCCAACCGCGAAAACATCCGCGCCCGCGGCGAGCAACTCGGCTTCACCTTCCGCATGGACAAGCGCGGCCGCATCTACAACACCTTCGACGCGCACCGCCTGCTGCACTGGGCCGAACTGGAAGGCCGGCAGGCCGCGCTCAAGCACGCCCTGTTCGAAGCCTATTTCACCGACGGCAAGAACCCCGGCGATCACGAAGTGCTGGTCGAGCTGGCGCAGCGTGTCGGCCTGGATGCCGAGCGGGCCCGCGCCATCCTGGCTTCCGATACCTACGCCGCCGAAGTGCGCGGGCAGGAGCGTTTCTACACCGATCGCGGCATCCATTCGGTGCCGGCCATCATCATCAACGACCAGCACCTGATTTCGGGCGGCCAGCCGCCCGAGGTGTTCGAGCAGGCGCTGCGGCAGATTGCCACGGCGGCCTGAGCGCAGTGCAAGTGCGGTCTTGGCGGTGGTTGCTCCTGGCCGGTGTACTGACCTGCTCCTCGTTCGTCGGCGGATGTCATAAAGGTGATCCCGACGCACTGTGGAAGATCGTCCATGGACGTTGCGTGCCGGATCAGCAACAGCATGGCGATCCGGCGCCCTGCGTCGCGGTGGCGCTGGATGCGGGGGAGCAGCAGGGCTATGCGGTGCTCAAGGATCGCAACGGTCCCTACCAGTTCCTGCTGATCGCCACCGGGCCGGTCAGCGGCGTCGAGAGCCCCGCGCTGCTGGCCGCCGATGCGCCGCCATATTTCGCGGCGGCCTGGCGTGCCCGCAGCTTCGTCGAGCAGGCGATCCACCGCTCCCTGGCGCGCGAGGAGGTGGGGTTGGCCATCAACTCCCGTTACGGGCGGTCGCAGAACCAGCTGCATATCCACGTTGATTGTCTGCGGCCGGCGGTGCGGGATGCCTTGCATGCTCACCTGGGGGAGATTGGTGCGCAATGGGCGGTGCTGGATGTGCCGCTGGAGGGGCGGCGCTATCGCGCCATGCGAATGACCCAGGCCGCGTTCGACCAGGCCAATCCCTTTGCCTTGCTGGGGGTTCCGGCGGGGGAGATGGCGCGGCATACCTTGGTCGCGGCTGGCGCCACCTTCGAGGACGGTACGCCGGGGTTGATTCTGCTCGACGATACGGCGAGCTTGTGGCGGCTGGACCAGGGGCATGGCGAGGACTTGCAGAGTCATAGCTGTAGCTGATCGCGGCGCTCGCGGGCGTCAGAGAAATTCTGAACACTCAAGCATCATCATTTCCGCGTAGGGGGAATCCGGGGGCAAGCGACGTGCTCCGCTACCCGCCCCTCACCCTCTCCCCACGTTCGTGGGGAGAGGGGACTAAAGCTAGGGAAGAGCGGCGCTTTTGCCGTTGCTTTTGATGTGGCTTTTGACGTTCCCCCCGTTGTCTGCGCCGAGCATCGCAGCTCGCGGCGACATGGGCCCGCGCGTTTTTCGCGCGGGGCGAGGCATGGATGCCGAAGCGTTTTCAGACAGGCCAGGGATGGCCTGTCTGAAAACCCCGCCGCGGGCGAGAAGCGCAGGGGACCCATCAATCACCGCAGGTGATTGATGGGCGCAGACTCCGGGGCGGCGCTTCTTTGGTTACTTTCTTGTCGCTGGAGACAAGAAAGTGACCCGCCTTCAAGGCGGAACCAGGATTTCAGGCAACACGGTCAATCCCTCGCGCGCAAGCGCGTACGCCGAGGTTGCAGAGATTGGAGTTACGGCTGCGGACCCAGGGGATGGGTCTGCTTCAGCGCCTCATCCAGTAGCCATTCGCGGAATGCCACCACTTCCGGCCGCTGCATTGCCGCATCCGGCACCACCGAGTAGTAGGCATTGTCCAGCGGCAGCGCCATCGGGAAGGCCACGGTGACCTTGCCCTCGGCCAATTCGGCCGCTGCCAGAAGCGGCATCGCCAGGGTCACGCCGAGGCCGTCGGCCGCGGCTTCCAGGGCCAGGGTGGAGTGGTCGAGCTGCAGGCCGCGTCTTGGGTCGACGTCGGTCACGCCGGCGCGGCGCAGCCAGCGGGCCCAGGCGGAGCGGGTGCGGTCGGCAACGCGGGCGTCGCCGTGGAGCAGGGTCTGGTGGCTGAGGTCTTCCGGCGTGCGCAGCGGCGAAGTGCCTTTCAGCAGGCGCGGATGGCACATCGGCACCACTTCCACGGTGAACAGCAGGTCCACGTTCTGTCCCTGCGGCCGGCCGTTGCTGAAGCGGATCTCGATATCGGCGTCGACGGTGGATTCTGCTGCGTCCTCGGAGCGGATTTCCCGCGCCGAGGCGTTGATCAGCTGGCCGCTGGCGACCAGGCGCACGTCGATATCCGGGTGGTCGACCAGGAAGCGCTGCAGGCGCGGCATCAGCCAGCGCGAGACGAACGTCGGGGTGGCGCCCACCGTCAGGTGCGGCGCCTGGCCGTGGTTGCGCAGTTCCGCCACGGCCTGGGCCAGGGCGTCGAAGCCCTGCTGGAAGCGCGGCAGCGCCGCCTGCGCCGGGGGCGTCAGCTCGATGCGGCGGGCCAGGCGTTCGAACAGCGGGAAGCCGAGCAGTTCTTCCAGGGACTTGATCTGGTGGGTCAGCGCGGCGGGCGTGACGAACAGCTCCTCCGCAGCCTTGCGGAAGCTTTTATGGCGCGCCACGGCCTCGAAGGCGCGCAGGGCATTCAGTGGGGGGAGTCTGGAGAAGGACACCCCTATAGTTTAGTTTTTTTCAGGTGAAGCAGTAAATAATTTTAATCATGAATTTTGCGTGGAACGTGCTCAGAACGTGCAGCAAGTCACGCAACCTGCCCGGCGGCGTGGCCGGAGGCCCAGGCCCACTGGAAGTTGAAGCCGCCAAGGTGGCCGGTGACGTCCACCACCTCGCCGATGAAATACAGCCCCGGCACCTTGCGCGATTCCATGGTGGTGGAGGACAGCTCGTCCGTATCCACCCCGCCCAATGTGACCTCGGCGGTGCGATAACCCTCGGTACCGCTGGCCACCACCGGCCAGGCGTGCAGCTGGGCGGCGATGTCGCGCAGCTCGGCCGGGCGGTGCTGGCGCATCGGCCGGTTGCCGAAGCGCAGTTCGCACAGGCGCTGCGCCAGGCGCTTGGGCAGTACCTCGGACAGCACCGTCTTCAGTTCCGCCGCCGGGCGGTCCTGCTGCTGTGCATTCAGGTAATCGAGCGCGTCCGCGTCCGGCAGCAGGTTCAGGCTCAGCGGCTCGCCGGGCTGCCAGTAGGAAGAAATCTGCAGGATCGCCGGCCCGCTGAGGCCGCGGTGGGTGATGAGGAAGCCGGCGCGGAAACTCTGGCCGTTGGCCTCGGCGATCACCGGCAGGGCTACGCCGCTGAGGTCGGCGTAATCGTCCAGGTGCCGGCCGCTCAGGGTCAGCGGCACCAGTCCGGCGCGCGTGGCCAGCACGCGGTGGCCGAACTGCCGCGCCAGCTCGTAGCCGAAACCGGTGGCGCCCATCTTGGGAATCGACAGACCGCCGCTGGCCACCACCAGAGTAGCGCTGCGCATCTGGCCCAGCGTGGTGTCCAGCAGGAAACCTTCGCCGTCGCGCCGCACCTGCTCCACGGCGCAGTCGGTTTCGATCCGCACGCCGGCCTCCGCGCACTCGTCCAGCAGCATCTTCACGATCAGCTTGGACGATTCGTCGCAGAACAGCTGGCCCAGTTCCTTCTCGTGCCAGGCGATGCCGTGGCGCTCGACCATGGCGATGAAGTCCCACTGCGTGTAGCGCGCCAGCGCCGATTTGCAGAAGTGCGGATTGGCCGAGAGGTAATCCTCCGGTCCGGCGTGCAGGTTGGTGAAATTGCAGCGCCCGCCGCCGGACATGAGGATTTTCTTGCCGACCCGGTTGGCGTGCTCGATCAGCAACACGCGCCGGCCGCGCTTGCCGGCCTCGATCGCGCACATCAAGCCGGCGGCGCCGCCGCCGATGATGATCAGGTCGTGATGCACGCGCTCGTCGCCGGCCAGCGCCTTCAGTTCGCCGAAACGACTGGCAGCTCGATCGAGCTGGCCTGCGCCCCGGCGCGGTAGACGCGCTGCGTCGCCTTGCGGTAGTCCTCCGTCTTGGCGAAGAAGATGTTGGGCACGTAGGTCTGCGGGTTGCGGTCGTACAGCGGGAACCACGTCGACTGCACCTGCACCATCAGGCGATGCCCCGGCAGGAACACGTGGTTGGCATTGGGCAGGGCGAAGCGGTAGTGCTGCACCTTGCCGGCGGGGATGGCGGAAGGATGTTCCAGGCTGTCGCGGTAGCGGCCGCGGAAGATGTCCATGCCGATGTTCAGCTCATAGCCGCCCAGCTCCGGCTGCGACGGCACCTCGTCGGGGTAGACGTCGATCAGCTTCACCACCCAGTCGCTGTCGGTGCCGCTGGTCGAGGCGTAGAGGTTCACTTCCGGCGCACCACCGATCTGCAGCGGCGCGGTCAGCGGCGCCGAGACGTAGGTCAGCACGTCCGGGCGGCCGTCGACGAAGCGCTGGTCGGTCACCAGCCAGCGCTTCCAGGCATCGCCATCCTCGAAGCGCACCGGGCGCGGCAGGTAGGGCACCGGCTTGGCCGGATCGGAAACGTACTCGTCGTAGCTGGTTTCGGCCTTGGCGGGCGCATCGAAGCCGAGCGCGAAGGAAGATTCGAGGTACAGCGTCTTCGTCTTGCCCGCGCAGCCCTTCTCGCAGGACAGCGGCCAGGCTTGCAGGCGGCGCCAGGTATTGGTGCCGGTTTCGTAGGCGAACACCGGCGGCGTATGCGCCTTCGGCGCGCCGTCCTTGAGGCGTTCATCGAGGAAGGGCTGCATCACGTCGCGGCGGAATTGCAGGGCGGTGTCGCCTTCGAACTTGAGCGGGCCGAGATTGCGGCCCTCGTAGTTCACGCCGCTGTGGCGCCAGGGGCCGAGCACCAGGAAGTTGGTGTCGTTATTGCTGTCCTTCGGCTCCACCGCCTCGTAGGTGTTGATGGCGCCGTACATGTCTTCCTGGTCCCAGATGCTGGCCACGTACATGGTCGGCACTTTCAGCGGTTGCGCCGCCAGCGCGGTATCCAGCGCCTGCCCCTGCCAGTCGGCGTCGTAAGCCGGGTGTTCGGACAGCTTCTTGAAGTAGGGCAGCTGGTCGATGCCGGTCTGGTGCGCATAGGCGCCGTCCGAGCCGGCGGCGAGGAAGGCGGCGTAGTCGTCGTAGGCGCCGCGCGGCACCGCGTCGCCCTTGCCCTTCACCGAGGTCTGGCCGTAGATGTAGTCGAGATTGGTCTGGCGGAAGGCGCCGTTGTGGAACCAGTCGTCGCCCTTCCAGCCGTCCACCATCGGGCTCATCGGCACCGCGGCCTTCAGCGCCGGGTGCGGATTGACCAGGGCCATCAGCACGGTGAAGCCCTCGTAGGAGGAGCCGATCATGCCGACCTTGCCGTTGCTCTCCGGCGTGTTCTTGACCAGCCAGTCGATGGTGTCCCAGGCGTCGGTGGAGTGGTCCACCGTGCTGTCGTTGAGCGGTCCGCGCAGCGGCCGCGTCATCACGTAGTCGCCTTCCGAGCCGTACTTGCCGCGCACGTCCTGGAACACGCGGATGTAGCCCTCGCCGATGAAGACTTCGTCGCCCTGCGGCATCGTCGCCAGCAGGTGCGGGCTTTCGTAGCGCGCCACGCGCTTGGAGGCGTCGTAAGGCGTGCGGGTGAGGATGATCGGTGCGCCGTGCGCGCCCCTGGGAATCATGATGACGGTGTGCAGTTTCACCCCGTCGCGCATCGGGATCATCACGTCGCGCTTGATGTAGTCGTAGCCTTCCTTCGAGGCTTCGAACTTCGGCAGGATGTCGGGGGCGAGGGAGGCGGTCTGGGCGTAGGCGGCGGTCAGCGGCAGCAGGCCAAGGGCGGCGATCGCGGCCACCGGGCCGCGCAGACGGGGGAGGGACATGGGCGGAATTCCTGAAGAGATGCAGCATCCTAGGCGATCCGCCCCCAGGCGCGGAAGGGAGCGCCTCGCAGGCCGCCGCCGGGATGAATAAGATTGCGCTATGGAAGACTGGGTACAGCGGTCCCTGGCGCGCTGGCCGAATGTGCCGGCCCTGTTCGGCTGGCTCGCGCTCGACCGGCGCGGGCGCTGGCTGATCCAGGGCGAGTTGATCAGCCGGCCGCAGATCATCGAGACCATCAACCGCAA
>JAQGNS010000126.1 GCA_028291705.1 Nevskia sp. | reverse complement strand
CCACACTCATCTATTTCGTGGCGTTCCATGCATTGCTGTCTTTCGCGCCGGACCTGGCGGTCCTGATCGTGTACTGCTCTTTTGCGCACGGACTGCTGCATGCCGGCATCGCCTTCGACCTGGCGCGGGCGCCGTCCGTCGCCCATCTGCGGGGGCGCGCCTTCCTGGTGGCCCTGTTCGTGCTGCACGCGTTGTTCTACCTGTTCCGTAGTGCGACCGCGGTCACGGTCGAAGCCGGTGAGGAATTTCTCCATACCGTCGGCCTGCAGAGCGCGACACTGCTGTTCGGTCTGACCGATGCGCTGCTGTGGAATGTCGCGGCGCTGTGGATGATGGGCGAACACCAGCGTGCTCCTGATCCCGGCGCGGCCGTGGCGACTGCCTGATCCGGATCCCGGGCGGCGCCAATAAAAAAGGCGGCCATGGGCCGCCTTTTTTTGTATCAAAGGAAACCTCAGCGCTGGATGTTGCGGCCGTAGAAGATTTCCATGATCTCGTGGTCGACGCGCTCGCGGATGCGCTTGGCATCACGCGGCGGCAGTTCCGAGACGCCTTCGCCGAACAGGTAGGTGTCCAGGTCCAGCTGCTTCAGACGCATCTTGGTGTGGAAGATGTTCTCCTGGTAGACGTTGACGTCCACCATGTCGTAGCGCTCCTTGATGTCGCGCGAGATGAAGTTCTGGATCGAGTCGATCGAGTGGTCGATGTAGTGCTTCATGCCGCGCACGTTGCGGGTGAAGCCGCGCACGCGGTAATCCATCACCACGATGTCCGACTCGAAGCTCTTGATCAGGAAGTTCAGGCACTTCAGTGGCGAAATCTTGCCGCAGGTGGAGACGTCGATGTCGGCGCGGAAGGTGCTGATGCCGGCGTCCGGGTGCGTTTCCGGGTAGGTGTGGACGGTGATGTGGCTCTTGTCCAGATGCGCCACCACCGAATCCTTCTCGATCAGGCCCGGGGTGCTGAGGCCGTCGTGGTGGCCTTCGGAGATCAGCATGGTCACCGAGGCGCCCTGCGGATCGTAATCCTGGCGCGCCACGTTGAGCACGTTGGCGCCGACGATGTCCGCCACCTCGGTGAGGATGGTGGTCAGGCGCTCCGCGTTGTAAGCCTCGTCGATGTACTCGATGTATTCCTGCTGATGCTGCGTGCTGCGCGCATAGCAGATGTCATAGATGTTGAAGCTCAGCGTCTTCGTCAGGTTGTTGAAACCGAGGAGCTTGAGCTTGGGATTATTGGTGGGCTTGGTCAACGCAGGCATCTCCAGATAAAGCCGCTATAAAGCTGAACGCCGCGACCGCCCGGGGGTCGCGGAAACGCGCATTATCCAGCCAAATTATTGCGAATGCGAGTACACCCGGGTGGCCTCGCCTGAAGCGGTCGGGCCGATGCAGCTTAACGGGCCCTGTTTGACGTCTTGGTGACAGTCCCAAAGGCAGCCGTCAGGCGGCTTTCAGGGCAGCTCGACCAGCTCGAAATCGTGGGTCACCGGGCAGGCCTTCTGCAGCATGATCGAAGCCGAGCAGTACTTCTCGGCCGACAGCTGCACCGCCCGCTTTACCTGGTTTTCCGAGAGGCCCTTGCCGCTGACCGTGAAATGCAGGTGGATCCTGGTGAACACCTTGGGATCGGTCTCGGCGCGCTCGCCGGAAACCGCCACCTCGCAGCCGGATATCGGCTGCCGCGCTTTCTTGAGGATGTGCACGATATCCACCGCGGAGCAGGAACCGACCGAAAGCAGCATCATCTCCATCGGCCGCGGGCCCAGATTCCGGCCGCCGATATCGGCCGGGCCGTCGATGACCATGGCATGGCCGCTGCCGGTTTCGGCCATGAAGGCCGCATTCTCGATCCACTTCACCCGCGCTTCCATTGCCGCTCCGGTTCTGGCCGATTTTGTCCGCTCTTTGCGGATTTTGTCCGCGATCTGCCTGCAAATTATGGTACTTTTCAGCACTATAAGGTGAAAGCTGGCCAGAAACTTTGGTCGAGCCGCCAAAAATCAAGGGGTTCACGTGTTCGACAAACCAGTCGTCCAGGCCTTCGTAGGGATGGCGCACAAGCGCAGCTACCCGCCGAAACACACCATTGTCCATGCCGGCAGCGTGCCGCAGACCCTATACCTGATCCTGGAAGGCTCGGTCAGCGTGCTGGTCGAGGACACCAATGGCCGCGAAATGGTCCTGGCCTACCTCAATCCCGGCGAATTCTTCGGCGAAATGTGCCTGTTCCCCGAGCAGGAGACCCGCACCGCCATCGTCCGCACCCGTACCGCGACCCTGGTGGCCGAAGTCGGCTTCCAGGCCTTCCGCACCTTCAACCGCGAACACCCGGACATCATGTTCGAGGTGGCCGGCCAGCTCGCCACCCGCCTGCGCGACACCAGCCGCCGCCTGCGTGACCTGACCTTCCTCGACGTCGCCGGCCGCCTGGCCCGCACCCTGCTTGATCTGACCCAGCAGCCGGACGCCAAGGTCAACGCCAAGGGCACCGTGGTGCGCATCAGCCGCCAGGAACTGGCGCGTATCGTCGGCTGCTCGCGTGAGATGGCCGGCCGCGTGCTGAAGAAGCTGGAAGAAGATGGCCTGGTGGCCACCCAGGGCCGCAGCATCCTGGTTTTGAGCAACGGGCGCCTCGCCGAGTACAAGGGCGACTAGGAAGCAGGTCGTCGACGCATGTCGTCCTGACAAGCACCGGGCCATCCATGGCCCGGGTTGTTCAAGCCAGCCGGTTCAACAATTCCTTCAGTGCGGCAGCGGGGCTCGGCTGCCGCATCAGCGACTCGCCAATCAGGAAGCGCCGCACTTCCGCCGCCTGCATCCGCGCCACGTCCGCCCGCGTGAAGATGCCGCTCTCGGTGATCACTTCGTAACCATCGGGTATCAGCGGCAGCAGCTCCAGCGTCGTCTCCAGCCGCGTCTCGAAGGTGCGCAGGTTGCGGTTGTTGATGCCCAGCAGCACCGGCCGCGGCAGCTTCAGCGGCAGCACCGCCTCCAGTTCCGTCCGGTCGTGCACTTCCACCAGCACGTCCATGCCCAGTCCGTGCGCCAGCAGCGCCAGTTCTTCCAGCTTGGCCGGCCTCAGGGCCGCGGCGATCAGCAGGATGCAGTCGGCGCCGATGGCGCGCGCTTCGATCACCTGCAGCGGGTCGATCAGGAAATCCTTGCGGATCACCGGCAGCGCACAGGCGGCTCGCGCCTGCTGCAGATAATCGTTGTGGCCCTGGAAGAATTTCTCGTCGGTCAGGACCGACAGACAGGCCGCGCCGCCGCTCTCGTATTCGCGCGCGATCCAGGCCGGGTCGAAGTCGGCGCGGATCAGGCCCTTGCTGGGCGAGGCCTTCTTGATCTCGGCGATGATGCCGGCGCCGAGCTTGCCGGCCGCCGCGGACAGGGCGCGGGCGAAGCCGCGCGGGGCGTCGGCTTGCGTAGCAGCCTGCTCCAGCGCGGCGCGCGTGGTGCGCTGCGCCAGCGCCGCGATCTCCTCGTGCTTGCGGGCGAGGATGGTGTCTAGGATGTCGGCCTTGGGAGCGTTCATGGTTTCAATTTTTGCGTGGTGGCGACGAACTGATCCAGCTTGGCCCTGGCCGCGCCGCTGGCCAGGGCCTCGCCCGCCAGGGCGATGCCGGCGGCGATGGAATCGGCCAGGCCAGCCGTGTACAGCGCGGCGCCGGTATTGAGCGCCACGATGTCGCGGGCGATGCCGGGCCGGTTGTCCAGCGCCTGCAGCAGCATGGCTTTCGATTCCTGCGCGTTCTCCACCCGCAGGTTGCGGCTGGCCGACATGGCGAAGCCGAAATCCTCCGGGTGCACCTCGTACTCGCGCACCTCGCCGTCACGCAGTTCGCCCACCAGGGTGGCCGAGCCGAGCGAGATCTCGTCCATGCCGTCCTTGCCCCACACCACCAGGGCGCGCTGCGCGCCCAGGCGGTGCAGGACGCGTACCTGGATGCCGACGAGGTCCGGGTGGAACACACCCATCAGGATGTTGGGCGCGCCGGCCGGGTTGGTCAGCGGGCCGAGGATGTTGAAGATGGTGCGTACACCCATCTCGCGCCGCACCGGCCCCACCGCCTTCATCGCCGGGTGGTGCAGCGGTGCGTACATGAAGCCGATGCCGGTCTGCTCGATGCACGCGGCTACCTGCTGCGGCGGCAGTTCGATGTACGCGCCCAGGGCTTCCAGCACGTCGGCGCTGCCGGACTTGGAGGAGACGCCGCGGTTGCCGTGCTTGGCCACCCGCGCGCCAGCCGCCGCCGCCACGAACATCGAGGCGGTGGAGATGTTGAAGCTGTTGGCGCCGTCGCCGCCGGTGCCGACAATATCGAGGAAGTGTTCGTAGGCCGGCGTTTCCACCTTCAGCGCGAACTCGCGCATCACCTGCGCCGCCGCGGCGATCTCGCCGACCGTCTCCTTCTTCACCCGCAGGCCGGTGAGGATGGCCGCGGTCATCACCGGCGAAACCTCGCCGCGCATCACCTGCCGCATCAGGTCGACCATCTCGTCGTGGAAGATCTCGCGATGCTCGATGGTCCGTTGCAGCGCTTCCTGCGGCGTCATGGCCATGGTCTTCAACTCAGGAACTGTAGGGGTGGTGCATCAGAATGCCATCCTGCCGCAATGCTTCCCGCTCCCGCCATTGAGGATTCAGTTTTTCAAGCAGTTCAAGATTCTTCGCAAACAGGATTCGACGGGAATCCTGTCCCGGAATTCGATGCTTCAATTCATACTCGGAAGCAACTGAAAAACTGACATCGCGGAAAATCCAGTACAGCAATTCTTCCTTGTGCGGCAACGGTGTGCGCGAGTGCTCGGTTCCGCGCTCCGCCACGACGTAGTAGTAGCCGGAAGCGAAAGATTCGACATGGGGGCGACCGCTTCCCTCGGAGGTGCCGTACGTCGGCAACTGATCGGCCCGCGCCGAAATCAATTGCGCCAGGCGTTCCACCTCGGCTTGCACGGATTCCAAGTCAAACCGGATCATTTTCCTTCCAGGAAATTCTTCAGCATGTCGTGCCCATGCTCGGTCAGGATCGACTCGGGATGGAACTGCACGCCCTCGATCGGCAGCGTCTTGTGGCGCAGGCCCATGATCTCGTCCATCGAGCCGTCCTCGTGCTGGGTCCAGGCGGTGACCTGGAACTCCGCCGGCAGGCTGGCGCGCTCCACGATCAGCGAGTGATAGCGGGTGGCGGTGAAGGGCGAGGGCAGGCCGGTGAAAACGCCCTTGCCCTCGTGGTGGATCGGGCTGGTCTTGCCGTGCATCACCTGCCGCGCCCGCACCA
The DNA here is from genome assembly GCA_028291705.1 of Nevskia sp. GTDB lineage: Bacteria > Pseudomonadota > Gammaproteobacteria > Nevskiales > Nevskiaceae > Nevskia. The sequence goes on along the minus strand of JAQGNS010000126.1, from coordinate 4,919 downwards.
CCTTGCCGCCGAAGGCCTGGCCCATGGCCTGGTGGCCAAGGCAGACGCCGAGGATGGGGAAGCGGCCCTTCAGGCGCTCCAGCAGTTCCAGGCAGATGCCGGCCTCGTTCGGGGTGCAGGGGCCGGGCGAGAGCACGATGCGCTCCGGCTTGAGCGCCGCCACCTGGTCCACGCTGATCTGGTCGTTGCGGAACACCTGCACTTCCGCACCCAGCTCGCCCAGGTACTGCACCAGGTTGTAGGTGAAGGAGTCGTAGTTGTCGATCATCACGATCATGACTGCGCCCCCGCGGCCAGTGCCGCCGCCTTCATCATGGCGCGCGCCTTGTTCATGGTTTCTTCCCATTCCAGTTCCGGCACGGAATCGGCGACCACGCCGCCGCCGGCCTGCACGTGCAGCACGCCGTCCTTGATCACCGCGGTGCGGATGCCGATGGCGGTATCCATATTGCCATCCCAGCCGAGATAGCCGACGGCGCCGCCGTAAATGCCGCGCTTCACCGGCTCCACCTCGTCGATGATCTGCATCGCCCGCACCTTGGGCGCGCCGGACAGGGTACCGGCGGGGAAGGCGGCGGCCAGCGCGTGCAGCGCGTCCAGGCCGGGCTTGAGCTTGCCGGTGACGTTGGAGACGATGTGCATGACATGCGAGTAGCGCTCGATCACCATGCGCTCGGTCAGCCGCACCTGGCCGGTCTGGGCCACCCGGCCGACGTCGTTGCGGCCCAGGTCGATCAGCATCAGGTGCTCGGCGATCTCCTTCGGATCGGCCAGCAGCTCCTGCGCCAGCGCCTCGTCTTCCTCCGGCGTGGCGCCTCGCTTGCGCGTGCCCGCGATGGGCCGCACCGTCATCTCGCCGTCCTCCACCCGCACCAGCACTTCCGGCGAGGAACCGACCACGTGATGGTCGCCCAGGTGCATGCAGTACAGGTAGGGCGAGGGATTGAGGCGGCGGATGGCGCGGTACAGCGCCACCGGTTCGGCGTGGAACGGCGCCGACAGGCGCTGCGACGGCACCACCTGCATCACGTCACCGGCGGTGATGTACTGCTTGATCCGCTCCACCGCGGCGTAATAGCCGGGCTGGCTGAAGCCGGAGCTGAATTGCGGCGCGGCGGCCGGTGCGGCGGCTGCGCGGGTGTGCGGCAGCGGCTCGTTCAGCTCGGCCTCGATCGTGTCCAGCCGCGCACGGGCGCGGGCCTGGTCGGCCGCATCGTCGATGCGTGCGTGCACCACCAGGGTCAGGGTGGCGCGCAGGGTGTCGAAGATCGCCAGTTCCTCGGCGCGCATCAGCAGGATGTCCGGCACGCCCAGTGGGTCGGCCTTGTTGCTGGCCAGCTTCGGTTCGAAGTAGCGCACGCAGTCGTAGCCGAAGTAGCCCACCAGGCCGCCGGAGAAGCGCGGCAGGCCGGGTTCCGGCCGCACCCGGGTGCGCGCGGCGTAGGCACGCAGCCAGGCGATGGGATCGGCTGCGGTGGCCTGCTCGACCACCTTGCCGTCGCGCAGCAGCCGCACCTCGCGGTCGCGCACCGTCAGCAGTTCACGGCAAGGCAGGCCGATGAAGGAGTAGCGGCTCCAGCGCTCGCCACCCTGCACCGACTCCAGCAGGAAGCTGTAGGGGCGGTTGGCCAGCTTGAGGTAGGCGCCGACCGGCGTATCCAGGTCGCCGGGCAGTTCGCGCGTCAGCGCGACGTGGGTATAGTTCGCGGGATTACCAGCGGGTTCAGTCTTCATCTTTTACTCGGGCGCAGCGCCCGCGCAGGGCGGACAGGGACGGTTTGGTCAGGGCTACAGGGGCCTGGACGTCACCATCGCCAACCGAGATCGAGGCGCGCGCAAGACGATGTCGGGGTATTCGACATGGGACTCAGGCCTTGGCGATCGCTTCACGCATGGCGCGGATTGTAGCCGCATAATCCTTCGCGCCGAAAATGGCCGAGCCGGCGACAAAGGTGTCGGCCCCGGCGGCGGCGATGGCGCCGATGTTGTCGGTCTTCACGCCGCCGTCCACTTCCAGGCGGATTTCGCGGCCCGGATGCTTGGCCACGTAGGCGTCGATCAGCGCCCGCGCCTCGCGCAGCTTGTCCAGCGCGGCGGGGATGAAGCTCTGGCCGCCGAAGCCCGGGTTGACCGACATCAGCAGCACCACGTCCACCTTGTCCATGACGTAGCGCAGGTGGTCCAGCGGCGTGGCCGGGTTGAACACCAGTCCGGCGGTGCAGCCGGCGTCACGGATCGCCTGCAGGCTGCGGTCGATGTGCTGCGTCGCTTCCGGATGAAAACTGATATTGGTGGCGCCGGCCTTGGCGAAGGCCTGGGCCAGGTCGTCCACCGGCGTGACCATCAGGTGCACGTCGATCGGCGCCTTCACGCCGTGCTTGCGCAGCGCCTCGCACACCATCGGGCCGATGGTCAGGTTGGGCACGTAATGGTTGTCCATCACGTCGAAATGCACCCAGTCGGCGCCGTCGGCGAGGACGCGGTCCACTTCCGCGCCCAACCGCGCGAAATCGGCGGAAAGGATACTGGGGGCAATGACGGCGGGCAGGCGGCTCATGGCTGCGGATTATCCCAGATCATCCGGCCCCTTGCCTCCCGGCCGGACCAGGCCGCCGGGGCCGTCCCGGGGTGAACTTTTGCCGCAAGATGATTACAGTGGCGGCCTCTTTCCGGTGTTTTTCCTATGCTCGCTTCGATGGGTGTCGCCCTGGGACTGCATGTCCTGTTCGCCATGTTCTGGGTTGGCGGCATGTTCTTCGCCTATCAGTGCCTGCGCCCGGCCGTGGCGGAGCTGACGCCCGGCGACCGTACCGCCCTGTGGGCGCGCGTGCTGGGCAACTTCTTCCGCTGGGTGCTGGTCGCCCTGCCGGTGATCCTGGCCAGCGGGCTGTGGATGATGATGAACGAGCTGCCGGTGGTGCCGGTGCGGGTGCACATCATGCTGGGCATCGGCATCCTCATGATGCTGCTGTTCCTGCATGTCTATTTCGCCCCGTTCCGCCGCCTCAAGCGCGCCGTCGCCGCCGGCGATACGGCGCTGGCCGCCGCCCAGGTCGGCACCATCCGCAAGCTGGTGGCGGTGAACCTGAGCCTGGGCATCACGGTGGTGCTGATCGCCACCGCCGGCAGGTATCTGCTGAACTAGTCCGCTTAATTTTCGGGAACGCTACGGCCATGCAAGAAGGTCTGTTCGAGTCGCATATCGAAAGTCTGCCACTGATCCACCGCGGCAAGGTGCGCGACCTCTACGCGCTGGGGCAGGAGCACCTGCTGATCATCACCACCGATCGCCTGTCCGCGTTCGACGTGGTGCTGCCGCGCGCCATCCCCGGCAAGGGCAAGGTGCTGACCGAGCTCACCGCCTTCTGGATGCGCCGCTTCGAAAGCCGCATTCCCAACCACTTCGCCGCCTCGGAAGTGGACCTGGCCCGCCATCTGCGGCCGGAAGAGCTGGAGCAGTGCCTCGGCCGCGGCGTGGTGGTGCGCAAGCTGCGCGCCCTGCCGGTGGAAGCGGTGGCCCGCGGCTACCTGATCGGCTCCGGCTGGAAGGATTACCAGGCCAGCGGTGAAATCTGCGGCGTGACGCTGCCCCCCGGCCTGCAACTGGCCGACAAGCTGCCGCAGCCGATCTTCACCCCCGCCTTCAAGGCGCCCAAGGGCGAGCACGACGCCAACATCTCCTTCGCCGAGACCGAGCGCCTGATCGGGCCGCAACTGGCGGCGCAGGTGCGCGACATCACCCTGGCGCTGTACCGAGAGGCATCGGATTACGCCGCCACCCGCGGCATCATCATCGCCGACACCAAGTTCGAGTTCGGCATCGACGAGAACGGCACTCTGCACCTGATCGACGAGGTGCTGACGCCGGACTCCTCGCGCTTCTGGCCCGCCGCCGGCTACCGCCCCGGCATCAGTCCGCCCAGCTTCGACAAGCAGTATGTGCGCGACTACCTGGAAACCCTGGACTGGAACAAGACCGCCCCCGGGCCGCCCCTGCCGGACGAGGTGGTGCTGCGCACGGCGGACAAGTATCGCGAAGCGCAGCGGCTGTTGACCGGCGACTGAAACGGCGAGATTTCTCCCGTAGGTCGGTTCAAGGGCGCGCAGCGCCCGGAACCGACATTGCCGTTATGGTGAGTCGGCTCCGCGGGCACGAATGCCGGGCCTCCAGGCCAGTTACAGGGCTTTTGAGCCGCTGCTATCCTCCATCTACCTGACAACAATGTCGGTTCGGAGGAAATAAAAAATGACAATCGCCTTCTGGTGCGTGGCCGCGGCCGCCGCCCTGATCTACGCCGCTACCGGCCTGGCCAAATTCGGCGGTCGCATGCCGCCCAAGGCCAACCATGCTCCGCGCGAGTGGCTGGAGAAGCAGCAGGGCTGGGCCAAGCGCGCCCACTGGGCGCAGCTCAACGGCTTCGAGGTATTCCCCATCTTCGCCGCGGCGGTGATCATCGCCCAGCTGGCGCACGCGCCGCAGGGGCGGATCGATATCCTGGCGCTGAGCTTTGTCGGTTTCCGCGTGGTCTATCTGATCCTGTACCTGGCTGACGTGGCGCACCTGCGCTCCCTGGCCTGGATCGGCGGTATGGTGTGTGCCTTCTGGCTGTTCTTCCTCGCCGCCTGAATCAATTCCCCAAGCGGGAACTGGAGCTTGCCATGCAGATCAAGATCGAAATCGACGTGAAGCCCGAAGAGCTGCGCCGCTTCCTCGGGTTGCCGGACGTGGCCGGCCTGCAGGAGGACGTGCTGCAGTTCCTGCGCGAGAAGCTGGGCGCGGCGAGCGAGAGCTTCGACCCGGCCAGCTTCGTCAAGGACAACCTGCAGACCATCCGCAACAGCGGCGCCTGGAGGAAGTTCGTGGCGGCGGCCAAGGCGCGCACGCCCGGCATGTCGCCGGAGCCGGAGGAAGCGGAGGC
>JAQGNS010000094.1 GCA_028291705.1 Nevskia sp. | reverse complement strand
ATACCGTGATGATCGCCGGCTACGGCTTCGACATGCTCTACGCCGGTCCCCGCGAAGCCGTGCTGCACGCCATCTTCCGCCAGAACATGGGTGCCAACTACTTCATCGTCGGAAGAGACCATGCCGGTGTCGGTGACTACTACGGCCCCTTCGACGCCCAGACCATTTTCGACACCAGCGTCCCGCAGGACGCTCTCAAGATCGAGATCTTCCGCGCCGACAACACCGCCTACAGCAAGAAGCTGGACCGCGTGGTGATGATGCGTGAAGCACCGGACCACGCCCCGGAGGACTTCATCAACCTGTCCGGCACCAAGGTCCGGCAGATGCTCGGTGCGGGGCAGGCTCCGCCGCCGGAATTCTCCAGACCGGAAGTGGCCAAGATCCTGATGGCTTATTACCAGGAAATCGATGCGAAGAAAGGAGCCTAGCCGTGATCGATCAACTGGTCAGCATGGCGCTCGAAGCCGGCGTTGCCATCCTTGAAGTGTACGAGCGGATGCAGCCGGAGGACGCCAGGATCAAGGGTGACGGCTCGCCGGTGACCCAGGCGGATGCCCTGGCGGAGCAGATCATCCTGGCACGGCTGGCGGCGCTGGCTCCCGGTATTCCGGTGGTGGCGGAGGAAGCGGTGGCCGCCGGTAGCATCCCGGATACACAGGGACGCTCGTTCTTCCTGGTCGATCCGCTGGACGGCACCAAGGAATTCCTCTCCCGGAATGGCGATTTCACCGTCAACATCGCCCTGATCGAAGACGGCGTGCCGGTGCTGGGGGTGGTATATGCGCCGGCCATCGGCGAAATCTATGTCGGCGGCCGCACCGAGCGCGCCCGCAAGGCCGAGGTGAGGGACAACAAGCGCGGTCCCTGGCAAAGCATCCACGTCCGCCCTGCGCCTGCCAATGGACCGAAGGTGATCGCCAGCCGCTCGCACCTGAGCGAGGAAACCAAGGCTTTCATCGACAGGTTCCCGGGCGCGGAATTCGTTTCCGCCGGCTCCTCGCTCAAGTTTTGCCGCGTCGCCAGCGGTGATGCCGACCTGTATCCGCGCCTGGCGCGGACCATGGAGTGGGATATCGCCGCCGGTGATGCGGTGCTCCGCGCCGCGGGTGGCAGCGTCACCGATCTCGAAGGTGTGCCGATGCGCTACGGCAAGCGCGACCAGGCTAGCGATACCGACTTTGCCAATGGCTGGTTTGTAGCTCTCGGCGATTGCGACGGGTTAGGAGATGTACTGCGTACTGCCATGTCCTCGGCGGTCTGACCAATATTTCCGAAGTTCGGGCGAGCTGAAAACCTGCATCTGTGCCGACCAGCTTTTCCGTGTCTGCCGTTTTCCCGCTGAGACGGTCAAGAGTTGCCGCTCGCGACAGTGATCGCGCATCTCCAGCCAGGGCGTGGGAAAGTAGCTGGATTCACCTGTTGCTACCCCACCCTTTTTGAGCCGGGCCTTTCATGCCGCAGAGCTAGTCCGTCAGAGTCCGGTCTGGCGGGCTTTTTCTTTGGTGGACCCGCCACCGGCAATCACCGCGTAGCAGGCTTCACCACGCCGAGGCAGCTCTTCATCGTTTCCTCATAGGAGTGCACGGTCAGGTCGATACCCGTCAGGGCCTCGTCGAGCACTTCGCAGTCTTCATACGGGCTTTGCAGGATCAGGGCCACGATTTTCGCGCCGGGCATGTGGAGACGGATATCGCCGGCCAGGGATTCGATGCGCGCCTGTTCCTTGCACGGCTGGAGGCTGACCAGGCAGACCGCCGCCACGCTCTCCGGATGGACGCCGTGCAGCGCCGGATTGCCCAGGTCTTCCACCAGCAGGTGACGGCCGATGAGGCCATCGCCCAGTACCCGCACCAGGATTTCCGCGGCCAGCTCGTTGAAGGTGGAGTCCACGCCCACGCACAGCACCAGCGAGCCGGAGGGGACTTCGACGGAGCCGCGCTGCCCGCTCAGCAGCTCACGCCGGTCACGCAGTTGCCGGCCGAGATTGACGTCGGCGAGCAGGGAAATGCGCTGCCGCTTGTTCCACCACTTGCTCGGGCCGCTGAGCGTTTCGATGACCTCGGCCACCGCGCTGCGGAACCGCACCTGCTCCGCCCGGGTGATGGAGCCCGAGGTGAAGTCCAGGCGCGCCAGGTGCATGGCCGGCATCAGCACCGAATCGCAGTACGCGGCGAAGGGCTTGCTCTTCAGGATGGTGCGGGCGCGCTGGATGACGGAGCCGGCGTCGCCGGAGAGCGCGCGCTGGTAGAAATTCTGCGGCAGCGTCAGCGCCGGCACCTCGCCGAAGAGAATCTCCAGCGCGTTGAGCGCCCTCACGTAGCGCCCGGCCACCACCAGGCACAGGGTCAGCGGCGTTGACACCACCAACCCTACCGGCCCCCAGATCCAGCCCCAGAAAATCGCCGCGATCTCCACGGACAGGGGCGACAGGCCGGTGGTATGGCCATACAGGAAGGGCTCGACCAGTTGCGAGACGACCATCTCCACCACCACGAACAGGCCCAGCGTCATGATGGCCAGTGACCAGCCGGGCTCGACCGCCGCGGCGAACAGCGTGGCGCAGCCCGCCGCGATCCACACCCCC
>JAQGNS010000076.1 GCA_028291705.1 Nevskia sp. | reverse complement strand
CCCTGCGTCAGCAGCGGCGCCGTGACCATGAAGATCACCAGCAGCACCAGCATCACGTCGATATAGGGAACGACGTTGATCTCGGCATTGAGGCGGCGCTTCTTGCGCACGCCCGAGGCGTTGACGGATGGCACTACGCCGCCCTCGAACCGCTGGCGCCGCGCAGGCCGCGCTCGATGATGCCGGTCATTTCCTCGGCGAAGGTGCCGAAGCGGGTTTCGATACGGTCGAGGCGCGAGGTGAAGAAGTTGTAGGCGATGACCGCCGGGATGGCGGCGAACAGGCCGAAGGCGGTGGCGATCAGGGCCTCGGCGATGCCGGGCGCGACCGAAGCCAGGGTGGCCTGCTTGACGTTACCGATGGCGATGAAGGCGCTCATGATGCCCCACACCGTGCCGAACAGGCCGACATAGGGGCTGGTGGAGCCGATCGTGGCCAGCATCGACAGGCCGCCTTCGAGGCGCTCGATCTCGCGGGTCTGCGTCACGCGCATCTGGCGCTGCACCGCGGCCAGCGCATCGTCCGGATCGACCCGTGAGCCCTGCTGGCGGGTGAATTCCTCGTAGCCGGCGCAGAACACCTGCGGCAGGCCCTCGTCACTCTTGTCGCGGCCGCGGCGCAGGTTCTCGTACAGGTCACCCAGCGTGCCGCCGGACCAGAAGCGGTTCTCGAAGGCGGCCGCGGCCTTCTCGGTGCGCGACAACAGGGAACGCTTGGCCAGGATCACCGTCCAGGACAGCACCGAAGCCGCGGCGAGCAGGGCCAGGATCACCTTGACCAGGAGAGAGGCCTGCAGCAGCAGTTGAATGATCGACATATTTCCGTTCATGCGGAGTCCTGTTGTCTTCTGTTATCCACGTCGTAGCGGACGGATCAAGCATCGGCCGCTGCAAAAATCCCGCCTGGCAAGGCACATGGCTTGAACGTCGCCATCGACACACATGCCACCCGTACCCGCGCCTGCGTCAACACCACCGTTGCATCGTCCGCGCGCCGCACGGTCTGCACGAAGTTCAGGCTGGCGCGCTTGCGGCCTTCCAGCGCCACCGTTGCTTCGAGCAGATCGTCCAGCCGCGCCGGCCTGCGGAAATCGATTTCCATTCCCGCCACCGTGAACACCACGCCCATCTCGTCCTTCAAACGCTCCTGCGAAAAGCCCAGGGCACGCAGCCATTCGGTGCGTGCGCGCTCCAGAAAGCGCAGATAACTCGCGTGATAGACCACACCGCTCAGGTCCGTGTCCTCGTAGTACACGCGGATAGGCCAGGCAAACACCGGAATATTCAAGGTTTTAAAGGTGTAATGGTGCGCAATTGTACCGGATGCGGGAACGCAGAAAAGACCCCGAAAGCGCGCCGAGGTTCAGTTTCAGACGATTTTCGAGACCTATTCGACGAACAGGTCCGGCTCGCTGCGGCGGGGCGGCGGCAGGCCGTAGTGCAGATAGGCCAGCTTGCCGGCCATGCGGCCACGGGGCGTGCGCAGCAGGTAGCCCTGCTGGATCAGGAAGGGCTCGATCACGTCCTCGATGGTGTCCCTGGCCTCGCCGATGGCGGCGGCCAGGTTGTCCAGTCCGGCCGGGCCGCCGTCGAAGCGCTCGATCAGGGTCATCAGCAGCTTGCGGTCCATCAGGTCGAAGCCGTTGGTGTCCACATCCAGCATCTTCATCGCCGCGGCGGCAATGTCCTCGTTGACGATCCCGGTGCCCTTCACCTCGGCGAAATCACGCACCCGCCGCAGCAGGCGGTTGGCGATACGCGGCGTGCCGCGCGAGCGCCGCGCGATCTCGTTGGCGCCGGCCTCGTCGATCGGCACCTTGAGGATGGCCGACGAACGCTTGACGATCGAAGTCAGGTCCGGGATGGAATAGAACTCCAGCCGTTGCACGATGCCGAAGCGGTCACGCAGCGGCCCGGTCAGCGCCCCGGCGCGGGTGGTGGCGCCGACCAGGGTGAACGGCGGCAGGTCGAGGCGGATCGACCGCGCCGCCGGACCCTCGCCGATCATGATGTCGAGCTGGTAGTCCTCCATCGCCGGGTACAGCACTTCCTCCACCACCGGGGACAAGCGGTGGATCTCGTCGACGAAGAGGATGTCGCGCGGCTCCAGGTTGGTCAGCAGGGCTGCCAGGTCCCCCGCCCGCTCCAGCACCGGGCCGGAGGTCTGGCGCATGTTCACGCCCATCTCGGCGGCGAGGATATGCGCCAGGGTGGTCTTGCCCAGGCCCGGCGGGCCGAAGATCAGGGTGTGGTCCAGCGCCTCGCCGCGCTTGCGGGCGGCGTCCACAAAAATACCCATCTGCTCGCGCACCGCCGGCTGGCCGACGTACTCGCTCAGCTTGCGCGGGCGCAGGGCGCGCTCGAAGCGCTCCTCTTCGCCGGCGGCGGCAGTTGAAATCAGGCGGTCGGACGGAGCGGTCATTTAGCGCAGCGCCCGCTTCAGTGCTTCCTGGATGATGGCTTCGGTGGTCATGCCCTCTTTGTACACCGCTTCGCTCAGGCGCTGCACCTCGGCCGGCTTGTAGCCGAGCGAGGCCAGGGCGGCGCGGGCCTCGGAGAGGGCGCCAAATGGCACGGCCGGCAGCCCGGCGACGGTGCCCTCGGCGCTGGTGACGCCGGCGCGGTCGCGCATCTCCAGCACCAGGCGCTCGGCGGTCTTCTTGCCGATGCCCGGCAGCTTGACCAGGCGGCCGGTCTCGCCGCTGCGCACCGTGCCCCAGAATTCCTCGACGCTGACGCCGGACAGCACCGCCAACGCCACCTTGGGACCGACACCGGAGATCTTGATCAAATCGCGGAACAGGGTCTTCTCGGCCATCGAACCGAAGCCGAATAGCAGTTGCGCGTCCTCGCGCACCACCAGGTGGGTGTGCAGGGTCAGCGTCTCGCCCGCCGCCGGCAGGCGGAAGAAGGTGGACATCGGCGCCTCAACCTCGTAGCCGACGCCGTGCACGTCCAGCAGCAGGTGCGGCGGCTGCTTGCTCAGCAGGACCCCGGTGAGACGGCCGATCATGACTTGCCTCCACGCGACAGGGCCGCGACCTGGGCCAGGGTCCAGCGGCCGCCGCTCGGCTTGGCGCCGCTGCGCACCGCGGGCGCATTGCGCAAGTGGGCATGGCTCAGCGCCACGGCCAGGGCGTCGGCGGCGTCGGCCGGCGGCGCTTCGTCCAGCTTGAGCAGGGCCTTGACCATGTGCTGCACCTGGGATTTTTCCGCCCGCCCCTGCCCGACGATGGCGGACTTGACCTGGGCCGGCGCGTATTCGGCCACGCTCAGGCCGGCATGGGCCAGCGCGCAGATGGCTGCGCCGCGCGCCTGCCCCAGCACGATGGCGCTGTTGACGTTGCGGTTGACGAAGACCGATTCGATCGCCGCCTCGCGCGGCGCGTATTCGCGGATCACCTCGGCCAGCTCCTTGAAGATCTGCAGCAGCCGCTCCGGCATGGCCTGGTCGCCGCAACGGATGTGGCCATGGGCCAACCAGACGTTGCGCGGGCCATCGGATTCGATCACGCCATAGCCGGTGATGCGCGAGCCGGGGTCGATGCCAATGATGCGAATAGTAGACATCCCTGTCACTGGATCCCCGCCAATCCCTGGCGGGGATGACGGGGAGTTGTGTTACTCACGAAGCGGCCGGCAGATCCGCGTTGTGGTAAACCTCCTGCACATCGTCCAGCTCTTCCAGCCAGTCGAGCAGGGCCTGCAGGGTTTCCGCCGCTTCGCCGGCGACGGCGACGCGGTTGGACGGGCGCATCACCACATCGGCCTCGATCGGCTTGAGGCCGGCCGCTTCGAGCTTGGCCTTGACCGTCTCGAAGTTGGCCGGGCTGGTCAGCACGTCGACGAAACCGTCCTCGCTCTGCACGTCGTCGGCGCCGCCGTCCAGCGCCAGCTCGAGGATCTTCTCCTCCTGGGCCGGCTGCTCGCGGATGTCGAAAATGATCTCGCCAGTCTCGGCGAACTGGAACGCCACCGAGCCGCTGCTGCCGAGATTGCCGCCCTGCTTGCTGAAGGCGTGGCGCACTTCGGCCACGGTGCGGGTGGTGTTGTCGGTCATGCAGTCGACCAGGATGGCCACGCCGCCGGGACCGTAGCCCTCGTAGCGCACTTCCTCCACCGCCTGCCCGCCGCCCTCGCCGGTGCCGCGCTTGACGGCGCGCTCGACGGTGTCGCGGGTCATGTTGTTGTGCAGCGCCTTGTCGATGGCGGTGCGCAGCCGCGGATTGCCCGACGGGTCGCCGCCGCCCGCTCGGGCCGCCATGGTGATCTCGCGAATGAACTTGGTGAACGTCTTCGCCTTCTTGGCGTCCTCGGCGTTCTTGCGGTTCTCGATGCTTGGGCCACGACCCATGTTTCAGACCTGTGTATTTAACTTGGCTAATTCTATCGTCAGTCAGTGTAGACCGACTGACCAGGGCTTATCTTGCCCTGATACCGGCGCATCCCCCGCCCGGTGGCATCAAAACGTTCTGCCATCCCGAGCGCAGCGAAGCACCCGGGATGGCAGGGAGAGGCTTTACGCTGCGGCAGGCTTGCGCTTGTTGGCCGAGTGGATGGCGTGGCCGTCCACCGCCAGCGCCGCCTCATGGAACGTTTCCGACAGGGTCGGATGGGCGTGCATGGTGAGCTGGATGTCTTCGGTGGTGGCGCCGTATTCCATCGCGGTGACGGCTTCGGTGACCAGCTCGGAGACGTACGGGCCGATCATGTGCACGCCCAGCACGCGGTCGGTCTTGGCGTCGGAGATGATCTTGATCATGCCGACGATCGATTCCATGGCGCGGGCGCGGCCGTTGGCGGCGAACGGGCTGGAACCGGTCTTGACCTCGTGGCCAGCGGCCTTGGCCTGCTCTTCGGACATGCCGGCCCAGGCGATTTCCGGGTTGGTGTAGACGACCGAAGGCACGGTGCGGTAGTTGACCTCGCTCTTCTCGCCATGGAGCTGCTCGGCCAGGACCACGCCTTCCTCGATGGCCTTGTGCGCCAGCATGGCGCCGCCGATGACGTCGCCCACGGCATAGATGCCTTCGGCGCTGGTCTTGTAGTGGGCGTCGGTCTTGACGAAGCCGCGCTCGTCCAGCTGCACGCCGGCGACGTCGCAGCCCAGGTCCTTGGTGAAAGGACGGCGGCCGACGGCGACGATCAGCTTGTCGAACTTGATGGTTTCCTTCTTGCCGTCCTGTTCGTACTCGACGGTGACGTCCTTCTTGCCGGCCTTGGCGTTCAGCACCTTGGCGCCGAACTTGATGTCCAGGCCCTGCTTGGTCAGTTGCTTCAGGCCTTCCTTGGCGATGGCCTGGTCGACCATCGGCAGGAAGCCCGGCAGGGCTTCGAGGATGGTGGTCTTGGCGCCGAGGCGCGACCAGACGCTGCCCAGTTCCACGCCGATGACGCCGGCGCCGATGATGCCCAGGGTTTCCGGCACTTCGGCGAGTTCCAGGGCGCCCCAGGAATCGATGATGCGGTCCTTGTCGACCGGCGCGATCTTCAGGTTCACCGGCTCCGAGCCGGTGGCGATGACGATGGTCTTGGCGGTGAAGGTCTCTTCCTTGCCGTCGTGCGACTTGTAGCCGACCTTGCCGCCGCCGAGCAGCTTGCCGAAGCCGAACAGGCCGGTGACCTTGTTGCCCTGGAACAGCATTTTCACGCCGCCCGAATTGGCCTTGCTCACCGCGGTGCGGCGTTCCTGCATCTTCTTCAGGTCCAGCTTCACTTCACCCACGCCGATGCCGTGCACGGCGAATTCGTGCTGGGCGCGGTGGTACAGCTCGGAGGATTCGAGCAGGGCCTTGGAGGGAATGCAGCCGGCATTGAGGCAGGTGCCGCCGAAGGACTGCGTGCCGTCGGTGTTGACCCAACTGTCGATGCACAGCACCTTCATGCCGAGCTGGGCGGCGCGGATGGCCGTGGGGTAGCCGCCGGGGCCGCCGCCGATGACGATGATGTCGTAGTTTTCGCTCATTTCCTGTTCCGTTCTGGCGGCCCGCCAGGTCGTCGAAAATCGACGTGGAACCGCGGGGGCGGTCCGGGGCCGGCTGGCGCGCACTTTACCGCAAAAAGCAGCGGCTTGCGCCTCTGGCCGACGCTGTTTTCCCGGCTGTACACGCCGTTTCGCGCCCCTCGTTGGGGCGCTGCAATGCAGTGCATTGCAGGGATGAAATGATGGCTACTGGTAGCCGCGGATTTCCTTGAACACGGCGCTGAGGCTGGAACCGCCGGCGTCGAACACCCTGCCCCCGGTCAACTCGGCCAGGGACTTCATTTCCTCGGAGTCGGCGTCGCCGAACATGATGGTGAACACCGGGATGTCCTGGGCGGTGTCCGGCAGGGCCTGGTACCAGTTGCGGAAGGCCTCGAAATTGCTGCCGCTGCTGCTTTCGCCGTCGGTCATCAGCACGATGCTGGGGTAGTAGCCGGGCTGCTTCTTGCGGTCGTTGAGGGCCTGCTGGTAGGTGGCCTGGAGGGCGTCGTAGATCGCGGTGCCGCCCTTGGGCTGGAGCGAGGCGACGAAGTCCTCGAACTGGCCGCGGATCTTGTCGTAGCCGCCCGGGCCGCCGAAATCGATGCCGAGGTGGTCGACGATATGGCTGTCGAAGGTGGTGAGGTCCACCTTTTCACGCGGCAGGAACTGGGCGTAGCGCCCGGCCAGGGTGTTCTGGTCGGAGCCGGACAGCAGATGCAACGCCGCCTTCAGCTCGTCCATGCGGTGTTCCTGCGCCATCGAGCCGGAGACATCCAGCACGAAATAGGAATGGGCCGGAATGCGCACCTTGGACTGGTAACTGTCCAGCACCGCGTCGACGAAGTCGGGCCGCGCCGGCTCGGGCAGCGACTTGGGCAGCTTCGCTTCCAGCTCCTTGGGCAGGCGGATGCCGGGGATCACCGGCCGGCGCCAGGTGCGGTCCACGATCTGCTGCTGGATCGCCGGGCTGCGCAGCAGGGCGACCAGCCGGGTGTATTCGGCTTTGTGCGCCGGGTTGATCAGCATCAGCGGGTAATCCGCCATCACCGAGCCGTCGCGAGGGTGGATCACTTCCAGCGGCGTGCCGAGCTGGGTGCCGGCGTCGAGGTTCAGGGCGATCGCCTCGTAGTTGATCATGCCGTCGAGCCGGTTTTCCTGCTTGACGTAGGTATCGGCCAGCCAGTGGGCGCTGCCGCCAAGCAGGCGGGTGCCGCTGAACAGTTGCCGCAGCTTGACCAAGTCGAGGTCCGCCGGGTTCAGCGCATCGCTCTTGGCGGTGGCGAGGCCGGCGGAAAACAGCGCGGCCAAGCCCAGGTCGGAAACCACCGGGCTGGTCATGCCCAGGGCCATGCCGTCGTGGCCGACAACGTGCGCGATCTCGTCCCAGCTTGGCGGTTTCTTGTCCCAGCCCAGGTCTTCGGCGCGCGGCTTCTTCAGCGCGAACACCACCGGCGACAGCATGATCTTCTCGGAAGCGGCGATCTTGGCCGAGGCGTTGAGGTGCACGTAGAACCCGC
>JAQGNS010000205.1 GCA_028291705.1 Nevskia sp. | reverse complement strand
CCGTCACATATCCGCCGTAATTGGCATATAATTGAGATTAATTCTCACTTAGAGATTCAGTTCGACTCCGTGTACCAGCTGACCGACCTGCCCAGAAACACCAACGCGACCATCCGCGAAGTGACCGCGCACGGCGCCCACGATCCGATCGCGGTGCGCCTGGCGGAGCTCGGCTTCGTGCAGGGCGAGCCGGTGCGAGTGGTGGCGAAGGGCCCGGTGGGCGGCGATCCGGTGCTGGTGCAGATCGGCTATACCCGCTTCGCCCTGCGCCGCACCGAGGCGGCGCGGGTGATGGTGCAGGCGGAGGGCGCATGAGCGCCCCGGCCGCGCCCTTCCCGCCGACGGCGATCACCGCCACGCCGCTGTCCATCGCCCTGGTCGGCAACCCGAACTGCGGCAAGACAGCGCTGTTCAACCGCCTCACCGGCAGCCGTCAGAAAGTGGCGAACTATGCCGGCGTCACGGTGGAGCGCAAGGAAGGCCGCTTCCTCGCTCCGAGCGGCCGCCTGGTGCGGGTGCTCGACCTGCCCGGCGCCTACAGCCTCAACGCCACCAGCGCCGACGAGGCCATCACCCGCGACGTCTGCCTCGGCCAGCACGCGGTGGAAGCGCGGCCGGACCTGCTGGTCTGCGTCGCCGACGCCACCAACCTGCGCCTGCACCTGCGCTTCGTGCTGGAGTTGATGCGCGTCGGCCGGCCGATGGTGCTGGCCCTCAATATGAGCGACGCCGCCGCGCGCCGCGGCATCACCATCGACCGCGAAAAGCTGTCGCGGGCGCTGGGCATCCCCATCGTCTCCACCGTGGCGGTGCAGCGCAACGGCGTGCACGACCTGATCGCGCAGATCGACCGCGTGCCGCCCCCGCCCCCGGTGATGGCGCAGGACGGCAACCTGCACGCCGAGGTGCGCCGCCTGCTGGCCGAATGCGTCAGCATGCCGCGCCACACCGCCGCCATCGACGACGCGCTGGACCGCGTGGTGCTGCACCCGGTGTGGGGCCTGGCGATCCTGGCGGTGCTGATGTTCGTCATGTTCCAGGCGGTGTTCACCGGCGCCCGGCCGTTCATGGACGGCATCGGCAACGCCATGCAGGTGCTGGGTGACTGGCTCGGCGCCGCCCTGCCCGCCGGCCCGCTGCGCAGCCTGGTGCAGGACGGCATCGTCGCCGGCGCCGGCACGGTGATCACCTTCCTGCCGCAAATCCTGCTGCTGTTCCTGTTCATCCTGGTGCTGGAAGAGAGCGGCTATCTGCCGCGCGCCGCCTTCCTGCTCGACCGCCTGATGGTCGGCGCCGGCCTCACCGGGCGCTCCTTCATCCCGCTGCTGTCCAGCTTCGCCTGCGCCATTCCCGGCATCATGGCCACGCGCACCATCCAGGACCGGCGCGACCGCCTCGCCACCATCCTGGTGGCGCCGCTGATGACCTGCTCGGCGCGCCTGCCGGTCTACACCCTGCTCATCGCCGCCTTCATCGCCGACCGCAAGGTCTGGGGCTTCCTCAGCCTGCAGGGGCTGGTGTTGTTCGCGCTGTATGCCGCCGGCATCGTCTCGGCCCTGGCCGTGTCCTACACCATGAAGCTGTGGCGCCGCCGCCGCGGCCACGAGATCGAAGAGCACGCCCTGATGCTGGAGCTGCCCTCCTACCGCATGCCGCATGCCTTCGACATCGGCATCGGCCTGTGGGAGCGCTCCTGGATGTTCCTGCGCCGCGTCGGCACGGTGATCCTGTCGCTGACGGTGGTGCTGTGGTTCCTCTCCAGCTTTCCCGCCGCGCCGGCCGGCTTCAGCGGCCCCGCCATCGACTACAGCCTGGCCGGCCGCATCGGCCACGCCATGCAGTACGTGTTCGCGCCGATCGGTTTCAACTGGCAGATCTGCATCGCCCTGATCCCCGGCCTCGCCGCGCGCGAAGTGGCGGTGAGTTCGCTGGCCACGGTGTACGCCCTCTCCGCCAACACCGACCAGGCCGCCAGCCAGTTGCAACCCCTGATCGCCGCGCAATGGCCGCTGGCCACGGCGCTGTCGCTGCTGGCCTGGTACGTGTTCGCGCCGCAGTGCCTGTCCACCCTGGCCGTGATCCGCCGCGAGACCAACTCGGTCAAGACCATGGCCCTGGCCGCGGGCTACCTGTTCGCCCTGGCCTACCTGGCTTCGCTGCTCACCTACCAGATCGCCCACGCCCTGGCCTGAGCCCACCATGAACGACGCCCTGCAATACCTGATCGTCGCGCTCATCGTCATTCCGAGCGCGTTCTATGCGGTGGGTGTG
Source organism: Nevskia sp. (assembly GCA_028291705.1). Taxonomy (GTDB): domain Bacteria; phylum Pseudomonadota; class Gammaproteobacteria; order Nevskiales; family Nevskiaceae; genus Nevskia. The sequence continues at coordinate 8,584 of JAQGNS010000205.1, read as the reverse complement.
TTCTCGCCGCAGACCAAGCGCCGCGTGCAGCGCGGCGCGGCGCTGTGGCTGCTCAAGGCGCAGCACCCGGCGAAGCTGCGCCAGTTCGGCCTGCGCATCCTGCCGGTGGAACAGGCCAAGGGTTGCGGCGCCGGTTGCAGCGACTGCAACAACTGCGCGCCGCCGGCGCAGAATTCCGAGCAGCCGCTGGTCGATCTGCGTTCGCCGCGCCGCTAGGCGGCCGGAGAGCGGGTATCGCCCGCTGCGCCGGCTCGCGCCGGAGATCCTGCTAACGGGACCGCCGTTGCCGACTGCCCCCGGACCTTCTTGTACGCATCCGTGAAATGGACGCGGATGATCCAGAACGCCATCGATCCGGCAACGATAAGGATCGGCGCGAGGTTAAGGTGCAGGTCGACAACCGTCGCGGGAAACAGCCGCTGCTTGCCGAGGAAAAACGACAGCGTGGTCATCAGCATGGCGAAACACATGCGCCAGAGATGCCGCGCGATGCGTTGGGCGCCTGTTACACCGCCGAGGACCAGCACCCTGACGTCGAGAGCGGCGGCGAACAAGGCCAGGCCTCCGAAGACAAAACAGCCTGATGCCGGTCCGTCGTTCAGGACGATGGCGCCGCTGTTCGCCTGCAGGCCGGTGTACATGCTACCGCAACCGATCGCAGCCGCAGCAAGCAGCAGGCCATACTCGACAAGACCGGTTTCTCCCGCTTTGCGTTTCACGGCCGCCCAGCCCGTTGCGACCATGTAGAACGTCAGCAGGCCGGCCACGGTGTTGATTCTTTGGCCCTTCATCTGCGCCAGCCATGCACCGCCGGCTGACATGACGAGCATGGAGCTGAAAAATACGTTTCCAGCTGTTCGATGCAGTTGGCCACCCTTGCGCGAAAACAAGGCCGCGGCGCCGGAAAACAGGCCGATGACCGCGGCGCCGATGTGCAGGGCCAGAAGGATTGAATGGATCATTCGCCGGTACTCCTTGTCACGGACGGACGATCTCCGGTAAGCGATCCAGGCCGCCAATGCGATTCTTCAATACGACTCGTCCACGTCAATCGCACCGGCCGCTGCCGATCGACGGGTTTCTTGTACGCCTTGGTAAAGAGGACGCGAATCAACCAGTAGATCATTGCCAGAACGATGACGGCGGCCGGCACATTCAAGATCCAGGTTCCACGAAGGACTTCGGGGAAGATTTTCTCTTGTCCATTGAACAGGGAGGTCGCGCCGATCAGCAGTGCAAAGCACATCCGCCAGAGATGCCGCGCAATACGCTGCACTCCCGAGACGCCGCCCCGTATCAGCATGCGCACGTCCAGGGTGGCAGCAAACAAAGCCACCGACCCGAACCCGAAGTAGGCCCCGGCGGGAAACCCGTCTTTCAGACCGCTCGCGCTATGCGCACCCTCCCAACCGAAGATCAGGCCGCTGGTTCCGGCCGCCAATGCGACCAGCAGTGCGCCAATCTCGACAAAACCGGTTTCTCCCTCCTTGCGAACAACGGTCAGCCAGGCCGTAGCCACCAGGTAGAACGTCAGTACGCCGACGACCACGGAAAGCATCACCGACTTCATCAATGCCAGATAGGCACCGCTGGCCGACATGAAAAGCATCGACACGAAGAATACGTTGCCGAGCTTGCGATGCAGACGAGCGCCCTTACGGGAAAACAGAGCCATCGCGCCCGTGAGCAAACCCAGGGATGCAGCACAGATATGCAGGACGAGAAGGGGTGAATGGTTCATCTCCAGACTCCTCTTCTGATATTCAGCGGGTAGTGTCAGGCGGGATGCAATCGGAAGCCCCGCCTGGACATGCGGTGGCGGTGTCGAGCCTGCGCAACATCCGCGCGGCATTGCGGTTGGTCGGCTTCAGTTGGAGGGACTTGTGGTAATCGGCGATGGCCTGCGCCTTGTCGCCGTCGTCCATATAGGCTTCCGCCAGGCTGTCGTAGGCGTTGCCGGACTGCGGATGGGCTTCGACGTTCAACTGGAAGATGCGGACAGCGTTCTTGAACTGCCCGATGTGCAGCAGGTGGTAGCCCAGGGTGTCGAGTTCATCCTCGTCGAAATCGTAGGCGGCAGGACTGGCCGCCTTGGTCTCCTGGTATTGCCTCACGGCCGCGTCGACACCCTGGTACGCGATGGTCGGGGTGAGCGCCGCGGCAATCGATTTGCGGCTGTCGTAAGCGACCTCGATGTTGGGCAGCCACATGCCCATGGAGGCCCCGGCAATGCCGGCGCCCATGGCCAGCGTCAGCACGAACAGGCCGGTCGCCATGGCGACACGGCCCGCTGGGCCGGCGCGATCCTGCGTACGCAGATAGAGTTCCAGGACGGCAAGAGGCAACAGGGATTGCGCGAACGACAGGGCGGTCGGCAAAGGCCCCTGGAAGGTGATCGGATCGAAGCCGACCGGGCCCTTGAAGATCAGGAACCACAGCATCAGCCCCACCCGGAAGAACCACACACCGCTGACCACCAGGAACAGGCGCAGGGCCCAGCGGCGATGGGTTCTGAAGTCGCGGGCAAGCGCGTAGCGCAGCGCCATGGTGGCGCACAGCATGATCAGGAGCGCGTCGAGGCTGACCCCCAGGTGCTGCGGCAGATCGCCCACGACCCCGCCGCGAATCCAGACCAGGTAAAGCGCGGCGATGCTGGTGGCGAAAGCGGTGAGGATGTAGAAACGCCCGTTCCAGCGATGCACGGCCGGCGCGCGTGCCCGCAACTGCGGGATGAGCTGGAGCACGCCGCTCAGCGTGATCATCGCGGCCATCAGCAGATGGATGCCGAGGGCGAAATTGCCGGCGCGATCGCCGGGGATGTAGCCGTGGTAGATGATCCGGTTCCAGCGGGACAGGTCGCCTTCCACCAGCGAGCGGCCATAGAAGGAGGCGATATAGCCGACGAAAATCAGCTGGCCGATGACCGCCACGATGAACCAGAATCCGGCTGCCGCCTTCAGGATGGCGTCTGCCTTCGGCAGCCGCCTGGAACGCCGGCGGGATGGCGTTGCAACACCGGGGAATCCCGACTCGGCCAGCGATGCGGCTTCGGAAAGATGGTTGCTCATGGCGACGTCCCCCGGACGTTTCACTGGAAATACGCTTACGGTTGATCGGTATCGGCCGGCGGCGCGGCGGCGCCCGCCTTGTCGCTCGCGGCCGGCGCGGCGGCCTGCCAATCCCGCAGGTGGAATTGCGGAACGACGATGCGCCTGGAGAAATGCGCTTGCGGTTCGTAAACGCTGATCACGACCTGCGCCCCGGGCAATTGCGCCTGATCGATCGGGTAGCGCACGGCACCGGATGCATCCTTGAACGGCAACCTGGTTGTGAAATCGTCGAGCGGATCCACCGAGACGCGCAGGCCGGCGGGCTGGTAATTCAGCGCGCAACTGAACTCCTCGGGATTGTGCGTGCCGTCCTTGAATTCGAGCACCATCGACATGCAGGACGGAATCTGCCCCACGGCGATGCAGTTCACTTCGACCGCGTTGCCGCTATCGTCGATCCGGGTGGCGCAGTGCCCGGCTTCGGGCAGGATGCGGTCACCGTCAAGCGCCGCGAGCGGCGGCAGGGCGCGGGGCCGCAGCAGGGTCAGCGCATAGTCCACTTCCAGGCGCAGCGGCTGATCGGCGGCGGCGTGGAATATCTTCGCGGGAATGGGCAGGCCCTGACGCAGCCGGGCGGAGGTGTCGCCGCCAACCGGGGCCGCTACGTCGAACAAGTGGCCGTTGCCGCGATACACCGTACTGCCGTTGCCGCGATACACCGTACTGCCGTCGGCGCCGACCAGGCGCACCGTGGTGCGGTCGGCATGCAGAACCGTTCCGGCGGGCAGGCCGGAAAGCCGCAGGGGCAGCAGGATCGCAATGGTGTCCTGGTCCGCGGGCTTCTTGTCCTTTTTCTTCTGCGCGCCGCGCACGAGACGTTGCGGATCCACCGGAATGGCCGCAGCCTGCGCCGGCGACAGGGCGCCGGACTCCGCGTCGAAAGCAAGCACCAACGCCTGGGCCGCGTCCGGATGCGCCGCAAGCCCCCGCTGGATGGCGAAGGCCGGTTGCCACGGCAAATCCGGCGCCAGCGCCACCAGCAGCAGTCCGCCAGCGAACAGCACCCGCGACCGCTGCGTGTCCCGCCGGAAGTATTGACGCGCCAGGACGGCGGCCAGCACCAGCAGCAGCAGGATGCGGCTCAGGAGTACCCACACCCAGGCCACGCCGGTTCCGTCCGCGGAGTGGGAGAAATGAAGGACATGGGTGGAGGCGGCAAAAAGGGCGAGCACTGCCATGCGCGCGAAGGTGACGCCGAGGGCCAGGCCCACCGCGCTGAGGACGGCCTCGGTCACACTCCGGGTCAGTGCCGCGACGCACATCAGGGGCAGGCTGTAGACCAGCGCCAGCTCCAGGGTGCTATGCAGCGCGGCACCCAGGCTTTGCCCCAGGGGCAGACCATAGGACAGGCCGCGCACGGTGTTGATCACGACGAAGGGTGCGTGGACCAGCAGCAACACGCCCAGCAGCTTGGCCAGCAACAGGTCGCCACGCCGGATCGGCCGTACCAGCCAGTCCTGGCTGGCACCGGGGATCGTATCCTGCTGCACCATGAGCACGATCAGCAGGCTGATGGAGACTGCAATGCCCAGCGTCAGCAGGATGGCCAGCGCCATGAAGCCGTGTTGATCGACATACGGCGGGGAACGATGATTGATCCAGGAGACCAATACCTGGCCGCCGGCGCCGGCCACGGCCAGCGGCCATAGCAACCTGCGGTCCTTCCTGAAGATATGCCAGGCCATCGCCAACGACGGGAATGAGTCCTTGTTCATGGCATCGCTCCATCCCGCGCCGCGCGCGCCAGGGTGGTGAAGACCGCGCGCAGCGGCAGCGCCTGCGCATCGATGTGCCGCACCGGCCCGAGCAAGGCGCGCAGGCGTTCACCCAGCTCCGCTTCCGAGTAGCGCGTATCGACGAAACTGAAGACGTTGCCGAAGGCACGCGCCTGCAGCCATTCCTTCGGCACGTGCTCCGGCACTGCGGCGGGATGCTCCAGGGTGACGCGGACTTCACGGAGGCGGTCGGAGAGATCGCTCATCGGTTCCTCGAGCAGCATCCTGCCGTTATCGAGGAAGCCTACGTGCGTCGAGAAATTTTCGATCTCGCCCAGTTCGTGCGAGGAGATCAGCATCGTCGTCTCGCCGCTCTCGAGCAGCAGGCCCTCCATGAATTCCTCGCGCACCAGCGGATCCAGGCCGCTGAACGGCTCGTCGAGGATCAACAGCTTCGGCCGGTACGGCAGGGCGCAGACCAGGGCCACCTTGATGCGCATGCCGTGCGACAGCTCGCCGATCCTGCGTTTCGCCGGCAATTGCAGGCGGCGGCGCAGGGAGGTTTCCAGGGCCCGGTCCCAGGTCGGATAGAACGGCCGCAGGTAGTCGAGGTAGTCGCCGACGCTGAGCCGGCCGGGCAGCACCTGGTTCTCCGAGACGTAACCGATCTGCGCCAGGACTTCGGGCGACAGCCGCCGCGTGTCGACGCCCATGACCGTGGCCGCCCCGCGCGAGGGGCCGAAGAGGTTCATCAGCAGCTTGATGGTCGTCGTCTTGCCGGCGCCGTTGGCGCCGATCAGCGCGTAGGCGCTGCCCTCCGGCACCGCGAGGTTCAGGCCCCGCAGCGCGTCGTGGCCGCCGAAGCGTCTCCATACATTGTCTGCACGTATCAGCGCGGCCGTTGTCATCTGCGTTTGGCCTCCGGGCCCTGGTCCAATGCTTTCCACTGCGCTTCGATGGTTTCGATCAGGTCCCGCAGCTCGACCCCGACCCGCTTGGCTTCCACCACCAGCTGCTCGACTTCCTGCTGCAGCAGCCGCTTGCGGTCGCTGGGGCGCACCTCGGGCCGCTCCGCCACCACCGTGCCGATTCCCGGCCGCGCTTCCAGCCAGCGCTCCTGGATCAGGTACTGCACCACCTTGTGCGCGGTGTTCGAATGGATCTTCAGCTCGGCCGCCAGCGCCCGCACCGACGGAAACGGCTGGCCCGGCTGGAACTCCCCGCTGATGAAGGCTTTCACCGCCGCGAACACGACCTGGTCGAAGATCGACTGGCCCGGTTGGAGGCTGAGGCGGAGTAGTGTCATATGCATACTGTGACACGTGTAAATGCAATGTCAAGCCCGCCGGTAATGCCAAGGCAGGTGGATTCAGCGCATGGAATTACAGGATCAGGACCGGCGGGGACGCGGCAGTACACAAGCGGCGCTTCGACGAAGAGAGGCGGAGCGTCGTCGTAGGGGGAAACGCGCTATGTCCTGTAGCAGCGCCCAGGCGCACCAGGCAACTCACTCCGCGTCGGCATGCATTGCCCCATCCCTAGGATCAGGGCAGCAGGAGCATCGTCTCCAGCGGCACGGTGATCGGCGCGCCGTCCGGAGCGGTTTCCATGATGTCGGCCATATAAGACCACCAGCGGCGCATCAGCGGACTTTCCGACAGACGTTCCATGCCGTGACCGTCCTCGCGCCAGAGCACGGCGAACAGGGCGTTCGTCTCCGCATCGAAATGGATCGAGTAGTCGCTGATGCCCGCGCCTTTCAGCAGTGCGACGAGTTCCGGCCAGATGGCATCGTGCCGGCGCTTGTATTCCGCCGCGTAGCCCGGCATGAGACGCATCCTGAAGGCGTACTTTTCCAGGGCTATATCCTCGGCTGTGATCTGTTGCGAAACGGCGGTCGCTCAGCCGGCCTTCAGCCGGCTGTGGGCCAGCTGAAGCGGTAAGTGCCGGCGCCGACTTCGACCAGCGTTGCACTTCCCTCCCGGCGCACGCCGGAAACTCCCGCATCGTCGGCCAGCACGGTGCCGCCTTCGCGCACCGTATCCGGATTCGCGCCGGGCAGACGCACGCTCGCGGTGGTATTGGGCGGCACACGCACGGTCAGCGTCATGGTTCCGCCCTGGAGCGCCCAGTCCGATTCGACCGCGCCATAGGGCGTTTCATGCCGCGCGGCCGCGTAGGTGAGGCCGCCGCCCGGGTAGGGATGGATCAGGATGCGCTTGTAGCCCGGCACGGCCGGATCGGCATCGAGGCCGGCGATGACCTGGTACATCCACTCGCCGACCGCGCCGTAGGCGTAGTGGTTGAACGAGTTCATCTCCTTGCTCTCGAAACTGCCGTCCGGCTTGATGCCATCCCAGCGCTCCCAGATGGTGGTGGCGCCGTGCTTGATGGGATAGAGCCAGGAGGGAAACTCCTCGCGCTCCAGCAGGGCGTAAGCCTGGTCGAGATAGCCGAAGCGGCTCAGCGTGTTGAGCAGGTGCGGCGTGCCGAGGAAGCCGGTGGTGAGATGCCCCTGCTCCTGCACCGCGTGCGCCAGCTTCGCCGCGGCCAAGGGGCGCTGCGTCTCCGGCAGCAGGTCGAAATCCAGCGCCAGCACGTAAGCGGTCTGCGTGCCCTCCCCCACCTGGCCATCGTCCTTGACGAACTGCTTGCTGAATGCGGCCTTGATACGCTCGAACAACTCCGCGTAGTGCGCGGCATCGTCCGGCTTGCCCAGCACGGCGGCGGTCTGCCGCAGGAGGTCGGCGGAATGGGCGAAGTAGGCGGTGGCGATGAGATCGGTGGAGGTGGCGCCAAGGTTCTTGCGCTGGTCGGAGCCGAAGTCCAGCCAGTCGCCGAACTGGAAGCCGCCGGTCACGATCAGCTTGTCGCCGGCGCGCTTCTGCTCGAAATCCAGCCAGCGGGTCATGCTGCGGTATTGCGCCGCGAGCACGCCACTATCGCCGTAGGCGCGGTACAGGTTCCAGGGAATGACCGTCGCGGCATCGCCCCAGCCCGCGGCGCCGGAAGGAAACTGGGCGTTGAGGTCGCGCAGGATGTCCGGCGAGACGAAGGGCACGCTGCCCTCGGCATTCTGGTCCAGGGCCAGGTTGGCCAGCCAGGCGGAGAGGAAGCTGTCGACGTCCATGTTGTAGGCCGCCGTCGGCGAGAACACCTGGGCGTCGCCGGTCCAGCCCAGGCGCTCGTCGCGCTGCGGGCAGTCGGTGGGAACGGTAAGGAAATTGCCCTTTTGGCCCCAGACGATGTTGTGCTGCAACTGGTTGAGCAGGCCGTTGGAGGTTTCGAAAGTGCCGGTCTGCGTCATGTCGGCGTAGGTGACGATGCCGGCGAGGCTGTCCGGCGTCAGTTCGCCCGGGTAGCCGTCGATGGCGACGTAGCGGAAGCCCTGGTAGGTGAAATGCGGCTCGTAGGTTTCGACTCCGTCCCCCTTGAGTGTGTAGCGGATTTCCTGGCCGGCGGCGCGCAGGTTCTCGGTGTAGAAATTGCCGTCCTTGTCCAGCACCTCGGCGTGGCGCAGCCGCACCGTGGTGCCGGCCGGCCCCTGCACCTTGAGGCGGATCCAGCCCACCATGTTCTGCCCCAGGTCGGCGACAGTAACGCCCGCCGGCGTCTTGAAGATGCGCACCGGCTTGAGCGCTTCCGTGCGCCGAACCGGCGGCGCGGAAGATGCCGTGAGGATGTTGTTGTCGAACGCGGCGACGTTGACGCCGGACCAGGCGTGATCGTCATAGGCCGCGCCGCTCCAGCCGTTTTTCT
>JAQGNS010000030.1 GCA_028291705.1 Nevskia sp. | reverse complement strand
CGCGGCGTGCGCCCGGTCGGCCTGCTCGCCCTGTACCGCTTCCATCGGCGCCAGCAAGGGCTGATCGAACGCTATCCGCCATCGAACTGAGGAGCTGCCCATGTTGACCGAGTACAGTAACGTGCCGACCGCACGGGGCGCCAGCGGCTTGGGGCAGGGCGCGGCGCTGGCCGTGAGCTGGGCCGCCACCGAAGAGGATGTGCGCGCCGCCCTGCGCCTGCGCTTCCAGGTGTTTGCCGGGGAAATGGGCGCGCGTCTGGGCCCCGATGCCTTGCAGTCCGGACTTGACCGCGATCGTTTCGACCCCTATTGCGACCACCTGCTGGTGCGCGCCGTCGGCGGCCCCCACGACGGCATGCTGCTCGGCACCTACCGGGTCCTGCCGCCATCGGGCGCCCGCCTGGCAGGCGGCTTTTACTCGGACCGGGAATTTGACCTCGGACCGCTGCACGCGCTGCGCCCCCGGGCGCTGGAACTGGGGCGCTCGTGCGTGCATCCCGACTGGCGCAGCGGCGGCGTGATCCTGGCGCTCTGGAGCGCGCTGGGGCAATACATGGTGCGCCGCCGGCTCGACACCATGATCGGCTGCGCCAGCATCAGCCTGCAGGACGGTGCCGCGCATGCTGCCGCGATCTGGCACGGCCTGCGCCAAAAGTACCTTGCCGACGCCGCCTGGCAAGTGCGGCCGCGCCGGCCGCTGGCTTTGTGCGGCGCTCCGGGCAGCATGGCCGTCGCGCATGCCCGCTTCGCGCCCGCCACCCCGCCGCTGATCAAGGGCTATTTGCGCTGCGGCGCCCGGCTGCTCGGGCCGCCGTCGCATGATCCGGCATTCAATACCGCCGACTTGCCGATCATGTTGCGCCTGGACCAGTTGGAGCCGCGTTACCGCAAGCACTTCCTGGGTCAACACTGATGCGCCTGCCGGCGACGAACCGGCGCGCCTTCGTCCTTCTACTGCTGGCGCAGTTCCTCAGCGCCCTGGCCGACAATGCCCTGCTGATCGCCGCCATCGGCCTGCTGGCCGAGCGCGCCGCTCCGGGTTGGATGGCGCCCGGCCTGCGGGTCTGCTTTTACCTGGCGTTTGTGCTGTTGGGGGTGTTCGCCGGGGCGGTGGCCGACGCGTTTGCCAAGTCGGGCGTGATTGTCGTGATTAATGGCGTCAAGCTGGCCGGCTGTGCGCTGCTGCTGGGCGGACTGCATCCGCTGATGGCTTACGCACTGGTGGGCCTGGGGGCATCGGCCTACGCGCCGGCCCGCTACGGCATCCTTCCCGAACTGCTGCCGCCGGACCAACTCGTGCTGGCCAACGCATGGATGGAGGTGTCGGCGGTGGTGGCCATCCTGGCCGGCGTGGCTGTCGGCGGCCTGCTGGTCGATCCGCGTTACCAGATTGCACTGCTTGGAACGCCGGCGCGCTCGGCCTGTGCCTGCATTCTTGTGCTCTATGCGCTGGGCTCGCTGGCCGCGATGGCGATTCCGCGCAGCAGCCCGAGCGATCCGGCGGCGCTGGCCCAGCCTGGTCAACTGGCGGCGCGCTTTGTGGGCGCCAGCGGCCTGCTGTGGCGCGACCGGGCCGCCAGCCAGGCGATGGCGGTGACCAGCGTGTTCTGGGCCGTTGCCGCCGCGCTGCAGTTCCTGGTGTTGCGCTGGGCCACAACGATACTGGCGCTGCCGCTGTCGCAGGCCGCGCTGATGCAGGGCGCGCTGGCGCTCGGCATCGTCGCCGGAGCGGTCGCGGCGGCCCGCCTGGTGCCGCTCGCCCGCAGCTTGGCGCTAGTGCCGGCCGGGCTCGGAATCGGGGTGCTGGTGATGGCGATGCTGCTGGTGTCCACGCCGCTGGCCGGCGCCGCCATGCTGTCCTTGATCGGCGCGCTGGCCGGGGTGCTGCTGGTGCCGATGAATGCGCTATTACAGGCGCGCGGCAACAGCCTGACGCATCCGGGTCAATCGGTGGCGGTGCAAAATTTCTTCGAAAACCTGGCGGCCCTGCTGGTGCTGGCCGTGTACGGTGCCCTGACGCTGGCCGGCCTGTCGCTGCCGGCCATGATCGCCGGGTTCGGCGCCCTGATCTTGTGCGCCTCGCTGGCAATGGTCGTGCGTACCGGCCGGGCCTGACCGGTCAGGGCGCCGCACCAGGGGCAGTGGCGCACAGCCACACGGCGGCAATCCGGTCGGCGTGCGCATAAGCGGGCTCGTCGAGCTCTTCGCCAAACACGTCCGGATCGATTTCCTCGTAAGTCCAGGTGAATCTGGCTGCCTGCAGTAGCGCGGCGGCTGCGGCGCGGAACGGGTCGCTATTGCCGACAATGGCGACTCCGGTATAGAGCATGAGCTTGCCGCCCGGCGCCAGGCGAACAACCGCGGCCTCGACGACGGCAAGCGACATGCCGGCGCCCAGCGCGCCGCCGCCGTGGCGGTAGGCGCGCCGCTCGCGGTCGAGCAGGTACGGCGGATTCGATACGATCAGGTCGAACAGGCCCGCCACGCCGCCCAGCATGTCGCTGGGTAGCGCGCGCACGCTGCCGGCGCCGGCCAGCGCAGCATTGACCTCGGTCAATTGCAGCGCCGATGGGTTAATGTCGAGCGCGTACACGGCGGCGCCGGGATGGGCCAGCGCGATGGTAATCGCGGCCGGGCCGGCTCCGCAGCCGATATCGGCCGCGCGCAGCGGCGCCTGTTCCAGCACCGCCAGAGCGCAGCGCAGGGCGCGCACGAAGCGGCTGGTATCGGGCCCGAAGAACACGGCGTCGGCAGCGGTGGTCGGGTAGGCGGAGTGAAAATACAACTGGCCGTCCAGGGCGCTCGCGCGCAGCGTCGCGCGCAGGATGCCCTGTTCGCTGTCGACGACGCCCGCCTCGCGCATCAAGGCCAGCAAGGGTGCGGCCACCGCATCGGCGGTAAATGGCCGGCTCCAGCCGAAGATGCCGGCCAGGTCATGCGCCTGCGCCGATTCGGCGCGGGCATTGACGCGCTGCTGCGTCAGTGGCGTGACGGTCGTGAATGCATAGCCATGTTGCTGCAATGCGCGTCCAAGGCTGCACAGGGCCTGCGCAGTGCTGAACACGGGTCGCAGGTGGCGGGGCAAAGGCGGGGGCGTGGCGGCGAAGTTCATGGCCCGCTCTACGCCAGCAGGCCGGCGAACAGACGCGTCGCCATCAGGCCGGCGGCGCCGTGGTGGCGCGCCGGCGACATGTGCGACACCAGCAGCGCCATGGCGTCGGTTCTGGTGGGCGCCGCGGCCACTTGCTGCTCGAGCGTGCGCAAGACGTCGGCGGCGGCGCCCACGGCGCCGTTGCGAAACAGTGCGCGCACAGGATGGGCCTGTGCCGGTGGCGCTGACCGGGGTGCGCAGGCGCGCTGGCGCGCCCGGAACGATGGCGCCCGAACGGCCGCTGCCAGGTCGTCAATGGTGTCCGGTCCCTGGATGAAATCAGCCAATACCTGTTGCTCATAGGCGGAAAAGACGCCGAACATTTCGGCGCGCTCGCCCTGGATCAGGCGCCAGAACCGGCTTGCGGCCGGTGCCGCCCCGCGCTTGATCCAGCCGCTGTCTTCGAAAGCGCGCAACAGCGCCGGAATCTGGCGGGTGTCGGCGAGCCAGGAATTGATAGTTTTGCCCGCGACACGGCAATAATCCGAATGCATATTCTGGCCGGTGGCGGCCTTGCCGGCGAGCACACGTACCAGTTCGCGCTCGACATCGAAGCCGGCGATGACCTGCTCGCTGCCGATGCCGATGGCGTTGAGCCGGTAGCCGGCGCGCACGCGCTGGTAGAACGCGGCCGGATCGGCGGCCTGGGCCAGCGCGCGCAGCAGCGCGTCGACGGCGTCGTGCGCGTGGCCGGTCGCGGCATTGTCCACCGTCAAGTGCAAGGTGAAATAGTAGGGATCGATGCCCAGTTCATTGAGCTCGTATGCCGTCACGAGCAAATGCAAGGGCAATTGTTCGTAGCCAAGGTTGTAGCCGATGAGTTCGGGCAGGAAACCATCTCCGGCATGGCCGAGTGCCAACTGGATGGCGCCCTGGACGAAATACGTGTCGTCGAGGTCCTGCCAGTCGTTGCACGCGTGGGTATCGAGCAGGCGCTGGTACAAGGCGACATGGTTCTTGTCGGGCATGCCTTCGCCCAGTTCTTCCAGGTAGGTCTTGACCAGTGGCCGATAGGCGTTGTCGTCCCAGCGGCGCAGCACCCAGTAAAGCCAGGCCCCGTCGACCAATTTCGTGGGGGCCACGCAGCGCAGGAAATACAGCGCATGGGCGCGGTTGCCAAAGAAGCAGCGGGCTGCGCCCTGGCTGCGCGCGCAAAGGTAGTCGCGATACTGTACGGCGACGCCCGCCGCCTGCCGCGTGACCCATGGGCGCAAGCCGTCTGGCGCGTGCGGCAAGTCGCATGCCAGGCGCGCGCTGAGCGTAAGTTGCTGGTCAAGAAACAAGCGGGCCAGCTCCGTGTCGCCGCCGGTCAATTGCCGGTAAGCGGCGCGCGCGCCTATATGCGCAGCAGGAGCGACGGCGCCGGAGTGCGGATATTGCATCAGGCATTGGGTCGACATGGGATCGTTTTCACATTGGGGAACCTGATTATAGAGGCGAGCGGATCCGCAACTGTCGTCCATAGCGCTGTGCTCGTGTAAGGAAACGATTACGCCGCCGCCAGGCCGGACAGCGGCGAAAGTGCGATGCGACCGAATCGGGAATGCAGCTTACGGCGCCGTCGAGAATTCCTCGAATGCCGCGAAGGCATTGGCCGAGTACATCACCGAAGGACCGCCTCCCATATAGATCGCCATTCCCAAAGCCTCTTCGAGTTCGGCCTTGCTCGCGCCGAGTTTGACCAGTGCCTGAACGTGAAAGCCGATGCACGCATCGCAGTGGGCCGCGACGCCCAAGGCAAGCGCGATCAGCTCCTTGGTCTTCTTGTCGAGGACGCCATCACGATGCCTGCGCCTTTCTTGATGGTCTTGGAGTACGCAAAGTGCATCTGCGCTGCCATGTGTGCGCCGGACGAAAATCCAGAGACCGAGACGTCGTTGACGCTGACATTGTA
>JAQGNS010000019.1 GCA_028291705.1 Nevskia sp. | reverse complement strand
TTGGCGGCCTCGATCTGCGCCTGCCGCGTACCTTCATATTTGCGCCGGGTGAAATAGTCGCTCTCCCGGCGCTCGCGCAGGATCACCGGGTGCAGGAAGATCATCAGGTTGCTCTTGGTGCGGCTGACCGAGCGCGACTTGAACAGCGCCCCCAGCCAGGGAATATCGCTGAGCAGCGGGATGCGCGTCACCGCGTCGTCGACCTGGTCGTCGAGCAGGCCGCCGATCACCAGCATCTGGCCGTCCTCGACGCTGACCGTATTGCTCACCGTGCGCTTGTTGGTGATCAGGCTGGAAGTGCCGGCGGTGCCGCTGGCGATGGTCGAATTCTCGAACTCCAGCTTCATGCGGATGGTATTGCCCTCGCCGATGGTCGGGGTGATGCCCAGCTTGAGCCCGATGTCCTCGCGGTCGACGGTCTGGAACGGATTGACCGTGCTGCTGGTGGTGCCGGTGCTGGCATAGCTGCCGGTCAGTTCCGGCACCGATTGTCCCACCTCGATCTTCGCTTCCTGGTTGTCCAGCGTGACCAGCGAGGGCATCGACAGGATGTTGGTATCGGAATCGCTCTGCAGGGCCTTGATCAGCGCCCCGTAAATGGAGCCGTTGGAGGTGGTGATGCCGACCAGCGCCGTGCCGCCGGTGCCGAGCGCGCTGGCCGCTGTCGCTGCCAGCGTGCTGGTGCTGATGGTCGAAGTGCTGGTGCTGCTCAACGCCGTGGCGGCGCTGGACAGCGCGCTGGCGGTACTGGAGTTGAGGATCCCGGCCGCGGCGATGGCATTGGGGTTGTAGGCCAGCCAGTCCACCCCCAGGTCGCTGGACCTGGCGGCGCTGACCTCGGCGATGACCGCCTCCACCAGCACCTGGGCGCGGCGGATGTCGAGCTGGGCGATGACGTTGCGGATTTGCTGCATGGTCTTCGGCGGTGCGGTGATTACCAGGGCATTGGTATCCCGGTCGGCGATGACGCGCAGGTCGGCATTGGCGCCGCTGCCGTTGTAGACCGCCGCGTTCGAGCCTGAAGCGCCGCCGGAAGCTCCGGCACCGCTGCCCGAAGACTTCGACGAAGTGCCAAACGAAGACGCGGCGGAGGACGAGCTGCCGCTACTGCTGCCGAACATCGACGAGCTGCCCGAGCCTGACGCAGTGCTCTTGGCCGCCGGCTGCGCGTTGCCGGTGAGGATCGGTGCCAGGCTCTCGGCGTCGGCGTACTTCAGGTACACCACTTGTGTATCGCCGCCGTCGCGGCCGGGCTGGTCCAGCTGCCGGATCAGCGTCAGCAGCTTGCCGCGCTCGGCGCCGTCGCCGCCGACCAGTACGCTGTTGCTGCGCGTGTCCGCGATCACCACCGGCTGCGCAGCGCCGGGATCGGCCTGTCGTGCCTGCTGGGTCAGGGCGGTGAGTACCTTCACCACCTCATCGGCGCTGGCATTCTGCAGCGCCACCAGCTCGGTGCCGCGGTCGCCGTCGCGATCCATCTGCACGATCAGCAGCCGCAGCCGCTCGACGTTGGCGGCGCGGTCGGAGACGATCAGGCTGTTGCTCGAGGCATAGGCGGCGAGCTGGCCCGACTGCGCCACCAGCGGCCGCAGGATCGCCACCAGTTGTGCCGCAGAGCCGTTGTGGATGTCGAACACGCGGGTCACCAGCTCGTCGCCGCCCGTGCCGCCGCCGCCGGAGCCGGCCCCGCCCTCGGTGCGCGCATTGGCATCGGGCACGATCTTGACGGCCGCGCCCGCGGGCACCGCGGCGTAGCCGTTCACCGCCAGCACCGAGAGGAAGGTGGCATAGACCGCAGCGGCATCCATCGGGCTGGACGACACCACTGTCACCTTGCCCTTGACGCGCGGATCGATCACGAAATTCTTGCCGGTCACCTCGCTCACCGTGGCGATCAGCGTGGCGATGTCCGCCTCCTTCAGATTGAGCGTGACTTGCGCGCTGTTCTTTTCGGCGGAGGTGTTGCCGGCTGGCAGACAGCACAGCAGCAGGACCAGGAAGGAACGCGTGGACACGGAATGGAAGCGCATCGGCGGGGATCGAGGGAAGGATCAGGTGGAGCGAAAGGGCGGATGCCCTGCACGGACAGGCGCGGATGGCCGCGGGCTGCCGCTGCGTGCCCGCCAGGTGCCGCCTTCGCCCGGCCCTGTTGCAGATTGTCGTCACGGAAGGGACAACCCACGTCGGCGGGGCACAGGGCCAGGGCGAAAGCGGCGTGACATTGATATCACCGGGTATCCGCGCCGCCTCGCGTTTTAACAAGGTCTTTACGTCCGCGCCCGTCGCAGCCGCCGGCACCACGGCGGCGTGTAAACCCTTCGTAAAGAGCGCTGGCGTTACACACCTTCTGCGCCAGAGTACCGCCCATCTGCGGCTTACCGTCACGGCCGGCCTGCTCATCGCGACGGTGCCAGGCGACTCTTGCTTCCCCCAATGCTCAAGGAAACGATTTGATGAAATACGCTGCCGAGAAGCAGTCTCCTCCCGGTCTTGCGCGCCGCATTGCGCCGCTGCTGCTCGTCGCGGGGCTGGTTGGACTGGCCGATTGCGGCAGCGATTCCACCACCTGCTGGAACCTGCCTCTCGCCACCGGCCTGATCGGGCAAAGCCTCTATACCACCGCCACCGCCAATCCCGACGGCGTCGACAGCCAGCACATCAGCGGGCCGCGCGGCTCGGTCGCGATCAGCGACACCACCCTGTACGTGGTGGACACGCTCAACAGCCGCATCCTCGGTTACAGCGCCGTGCCCAGCGGCATCGCCGGCGCCGCCTCGTTCGAGCTCGGGCAGGGTGACGCTACCGGCACCGACTTCAGCGACAACAGCACCAACGGCGGCGAGTACGGCCTGGCCAATCCGAGCAAGGTCTCCATCGCCACCAGCGGCAGCACGACCTATTTCGTGGTGACCGACACCGCCAACAACCGCGTGCTGATCTGGAATTCCCTGCCTACCGCCAACACCCCGGCCGATATCGTCATCGGCCAGGCCGACTACGACGGCGACTCGCCCAACCAGGGCGCCTCCACCCCCACCGCCAACACGCTCAGCAACCCGACTTCGGCGATGATCGCCAACGGCAAACTGTTCGTCGTCGACCAGAACAACAACCGCGTGCTGATCTGGAACAGCATCCCCAGCGCCAACGACACCGCCGCCGACCTGGTGCTGGGGCAGAGCGGCTTCACCACCGCCACCTCCGGCATCGACACCTATTCCTCGACCCTGCTCACCTACAGCATGTCGATGAACCAGCCGTCGGACCTGTGGACCGACGGCCGCGGCAACCTGTTCATCGCCGACACCGGCAACAACCGCGTTCTCTATTACTCGGTGGTGCCCACCGGCGACAACCCGCAGGCCACCTACGTCATCGGCCAGACTGCCTTCGGCCAGAACAGCGCCTCCTCCGGCGCGCAGCACTTCGACTCGCCCTGGGGCGTCTACTCGGACGGCTCCAACCTCTTCGTCGGCGACACCGGCAACAACCGCGTCC
The DNA here is from genome assembly GCA_028291705.1 of Nevskia sp. Classification (GTDB taxonomy): domain Bacteria; phylum Pseudomonadota; class Gammaproteobacteria; order Nevskiales; family Nevskiaceae; genus Nevskia. The sequence continues at coordinate 15,905 of JAQGNS010000019.1, read as the reverse complement.
TGCAGTTCTCCCTCAGCTCCCTCGCCTCGGGCGTGGACGCCGAGTATGTCTTCGGCCAGCAGGACTTCACCCACACCGCCTACAACGACGACGACCAGAACGGCGAGAACGGCGACCAGCAGAACGACCAGACCAACACCGATCCCACCGCCAACACCCTGCACAGCCCCAAGGGCGTCTACGCCACTTCCGGTGGTGTGTTGTACGTCGCCGACTCCGGCAACAACCGCGTCCTGCAATACGCCAGCGACGGCGGCGTCAACGGCACCGATACCTCCCTGTGCGTCGCCACCACGCCTTGACCCGGCATTCGAGGCCCTGAGTCCTCGCCGCGGTTTGTGAAGCAATCGTAAAAGCCGGCGGGGCAGGGCGCCCCGCTGCCTATGCTGCGCCCACCGGGTCAGGCATGGGCGCGGCGGGCGCCCGCACAACCTAAAGAGCAGGGAGAGCATCGGATGAAGTCCTCGTCGCATGGCAAACGCCCTGTGCCCCGTCACGGTGGCTACCGCGGCGCGGCGCTGGGCTGCCTGGCATGCCTTGCCTTCACCGTAACGGCCGAACCGGCGGCGGATGCCGGCGCGCCTACACGCCTGCTCCACCCTCTCGACCATGCCGCTCTCGCGGCCTTTCCCGGCAACGTCTCCCCGCTGGCGCGGGCCGCTTACGACCGCGGCCGCGCCGACGCCGACCAAGTGGTCCACGGCGTTTCCCTGCATTTCAAATTGTCCGACGCGCAGCAACAGGATCTGGACCAATTGCTGCGCCAGCAGCAGGACCCGGCCTCGTCCAGCTACCACGCCTGGCTGACCCCGGCGCAATATCGCAGCCGCTTCGGCATGAGCCAGGAAGACCTGACCACGGTACAGAACTGGCTGCGCACCCAGGGCTTTTCCATCGAGGACATCGCCCCCAACGCCAACCGCATCAGCTTCAGCGGCAGCGTGGCGCAGATCGAGGCCGCCTTCCATACCGAGATGCACCGCTACCGCGTGGCCGGCGCCAGCCGCATCGCCAATGCGAGCGCGCCGGCCCTGCCCGTGGCACTGTCCGCCGTCACCCTGGGCCTGCGCAACCTCAGCGAATTCCGCCCGCGTGCGCGGGCCCTGCGCCTCGGCGAAAAGGCGCGGGCGGCCACGGCGCATTTCACCTCCAGCATCTCCGGCAACCATTACCTGGCGCCGGACGACTTCGCCACCATTTACGATCTGCAATCCCTGTACAGCACCGGCATCACCGGCGCTGGCCAGAAGATCGCCGTGCTGGGGCAGAGTGCGGTGCAGAGCGCGGATCTCAGCGCCTTCCGCAGCGCCGCCGGCCTGGGCGCGAACCTGCCGACGATGGTGCTGGTGCCGCACAGCGGCAGCGCCACCGTGCAAACCACTTCCGGTGACGAAGCGGAATCCGACATCGACCTGCAATGGTCCGGCGCCATCGCGCGTGACGCCGCGATCAGCTTCGTCTACACCGGCAACAGTACCAACTACGGCGTGTTCGACGCCCTGACCTACGCCGTCGAGAACGACACCGCGCCCATCATCAGCCTCAGTTACGGCGACTGCGAGCCGGACTACGGCAGCGCCGACGTCGCCACCCTGGAAAGCACCCTGAAGCAGGCCAGCGCCCAGGGCCAGACCCTGGTGGTCGCCTCCGGCGACAGCGGCGCGGCGGATTGCGACTACTCCAGCGACGGTGAAGTGGTGAGCAGCGCCAGCCATGGCCTGGCGGTGGACTATCCCGCCTCCTCGGCCTATGCCACCGCCGTCGGCGGCACCACCCTGAGCGAGGGCAGCGGCAGCTATTGGAGCGGCAGCAATGACAGCTACAACGGCTCGGCCCTGTCCTACATCCCCGAAACCGCCTGGAACGACAGCGCCGACGGCGCCGGCCTGGAAGCCAGCGGCGGCGGCAAGAGCGTGCTGTTCGCCAAGCCGTCCTGGCAGAGCGGCAGCGGCGTGCCGGCGGACAGCGCGCGAGACCTGCCGGATATCGCCCTGGCCGCCAGCCCCAACCACGACGGTTATCTCTATTGCTCCGAAGGCAGTTGCAGCAACGGCTTCCGCGACAGCGGGAGCTATCTCACGGTAGCCGGCGGCACCTCCTTCGGTGCCCCCACCTTCGCCGGCATCCTCGCCCTGCTCAGCCAGAAGAACGGCGGCGGCGCGCTCGGCACCATCAACAGCCGCCTTTATGCACTGGCCGCGTCGTCCTCCGGCGTGTTCCACGACATCAGCAGCGGCGACAACAAGGTGCCGTGCAGCAGCGGCAGCACGGATTGCGGCAGCGCCGGCAGCATCGGCTACAGCGCCGCCGCCGGCTACGACCTCGTCACCGGCCTCGGCAGCATTGACGGCTTCAACCTTGCCGACCAGTGGGTCGCCTCCAGCAGTTCCAGCAGCAGTAGCAGCAGTAGCAGCAGTAGCAGCTCGAGCAGCAGTTCCTCCGGCAGCAGCAGCTCGTCGTCCAGCGGAAGCTCCAGCAGTTCCAGCAGTTCCTCCTCCAGCGGCGCCGCTTCCGACGGCGGCTCCGGCGGCGCATTCGATCCGCTGCTGCTCGCGGCCTTCGCGCTGCTGCTGCCGCTGCACCGCCGCCGCAACCAGCCCAGGGAATGACCCCCATGCCCACCTCGTACGCCCGCTGCGCCACCTTGCTGGCCGCAGCCTTGCTCAGCGCCTGTCAGGACAACTACAGCGCCTACGCCCTGACCAGCACCGGCTCGATCATCAGCTTCAACACCGGCTCGCCCTCCGACATCACCGCCACCGCGACGGTGAGCGGCCTCGCCTCGGGCGAGACCCTGGTGCAAATCACCTATCGCCCGGCCGACGGCAAGATCTACGGCCTTACCAGCGACCAGTTGTTGTGCACCGTGGATCCGGGCAGCGGTGTGGCCACCCTGGTCAGCAGCAGCGCCTTCAGCGACGACACCATCTCCAGCCCGGCGATCGGCTTCGATCCGGTGCAGGACCAGTTGCGCGTCATCACCGCCGAATACAATCTGCGCGTCTCCGCCGCCGGCGTGCTGGTGCAGTCCGACACCAAGGTGGCCTTCGACAGCGGCGACACCTACAGCGGCAAGACGCCGCAGCTCGCCGCCATCGTCTACGGCAACCCCGCCGCGGGCGCCGCCTCCACCACGCTCTATGCGCTGGACGTGACCACGCAGAGCCTGCTGCGGGTGGGCGATTCCGATGTCAGCGCCACCAGCAGTGCCGACAGCGGCGACCTCCACACCATCGGCAGCGTCGGCGTCAGCTTCACCGCCAACGCCGGCCTCGCCATCCAGTCCGGCAACGACACGGGGTATGCGGTGTTGCAGCAGAGCGGCAGCGGTGCCGCGCTGTACACCATCGACCTGGGCAGCGGCGCGGCGGCGGAAGTGGGCAGCATCGGCGACGGCGAGCAGACCCTGATCTCGCTGGCATTGGCCGGCAGTTGAGCGGCTCCCTTGAATACCGCTGCGAAACGTTTGTAAAGCTGGAGTAAAGATGCCGCAGCACGCCGCGCGATGGACTTAGTATGGCTGCACCGGTGGCGGCTCGCAGCGACGAAACGGAAAACGTCCACGACAGCGCCGGTGCCGAATTCGAGTTGTTGGATCGGGTTCACGAATTTTCAGGAATTTGCGCAGCGGATCGCAGGTCCGCTCGCATGCAGAACTCACCATGCGGTATTCCCTGCCCATGGTGTGTGGCCCGGTTGGCGTCTTCCCCATTCGCCAACCACCGCGGAGGCGTCAGCGAAACGTAGTCCCCCTGCCTCGCTGGCGTCTCCCATTTTTCGGGTCCATTTTTCGCGTCGTTCCCAGGCGCTGATCCTGAACCCGCGCCCCGCGCTTCCCTCTGGTTCCTGCCCGCATCGCGGACGCCCGCCGCCCGTCGCGGCCGTTCCACCTTTGCAATCCGGCGCTTTCCCCTATCAAATGAATACTTCCAACCTCTTCACGTCCAGACCGATGAAGCTCGAGGAGAAATCCACCCCGGTGCGGATCCTGCTGATCGACGACGATCGCAAGCTGGTGCGCATGCTGGCCGAATACCTGGAGGCGCAGGGCTACCAGGTGGCGGCCGCGCACGACGGCGCCGAGGGCGCGGCGCGCGCGCGGGCCGAGGCCTGGGACCTGATCGTGCTCGACGTGATGATGCCCAAGGTCAACGGCTTCGAGGTGCTGCGCGTGCTGCGCCAGGCCTCGCAAGTGCCGGTGCTGATGCTCACCGCCCGCGGCGGCGACGAAGACCGCATCCACGGCCTAGAGGGCGGGGCGGACGATTACGTGCCCAAGACCGCCTCCTCGCGCGAACTGCTGGCGCGCATCCGCGCCCTGCTGCGCCGCGCCGCCGTCACCGCGCCGGTGGCGGAGCGCTCGCGCGAGATCGTCGCCGGTGAACTGCGCATCGACAGCGCGGCGCGCAGCGCCAGGCTCAGCGGCGTGCCGCTGAGCCTGACCCCGGTGGAATTCGACCTGCTGCTCGCCATGGCCCGCTACCGCGGCAGCGTGCGTTCGCGCGAGCAGTTGCTGGAGCAGGTGCGCGACCGCGAATTCGAAGCTTTCGACCGCTCCATCGACGTGCACATCGCCAGCCTGCGCCGCAAGCTGGGCGACGACCCGCGCACGCCGCGCTATATCCGCACCGTGCGTACCGTCGGCTACATGCTGGTCGACGCCGATACCGCCGCGCCGTGAAGGCCGCAGCCATGAGCCGGCGCCGATGAAGCTGCGCAGTTCGCTCTACGCCAAGCTGCTGCTGTGGCTGCTGCTCGACCTGCTGCTGATCGGTGCCCTGTTCTTCGCCTTCCCCGGGCGCTCCGGCATGGGCTGGAACATGCTCCTGTCCGAGCCCGTGCGCGAGCGCCTGCTGACCATCGGCGAACGCATCGGCAAGGACCTGTCGCTGACTCCGGAGGCCGGCTGGGAGCAGGTGCTCGAGGCCTACAACGCCGAGTACGGTGTGACCTTCTCCATCGAGCAGCGTGACGCCCCGCCGCCGTTCAGGCAGCCACCGGACGGCCGTGATCCGCATGACGCGCCCGGTGCGAATGGCGGTGGCCTCGGGTTGCAGGACGGCGTCCCTTCCTTCGTCCCCCGCGATGGTCCGGCTCCGCCGATGCCCGCGGATCGTCCTCCGCCGGAGGGCACAACACCTCCGGAATCACCGCCCGGGCCGCCTCCGTCCTATCGCGATGACCGCGGCTTTGGCTTTCACGGCGGCCCCGGCAAGGGCTTCGGCGCCGCCGGCGTGCTCAACCACGCCGGCCTGCCGCCGTTCGCCAACCGCCGGATGCGCGGCAACCTCATCGCCATCAACCACCCGCATTCCTTCGACCCCTACGACGTGCGCATCCCCGCCACGGTGGAGCGCAGCGCCGAACCGTCGCGGCCTGTCATCCTGACCGCTCATGCCGCCGGCCTGGGCAAGCTGCTGCGTTTCCTCGGCGTGACCGAGTGGCTGTTGTTCGCGGCCCTGGTGATCGGCTTGTCCGCGCTGCTGTGGTGGCCCTTCGTCTGGGGCATCACCCGTACCGTGGTGCGCGTTACCGACGCCACCGAGCACATCGCCGCCGGCCGCTTCGAAACGCGCATCGGCACCCGCCGCAGCGACGAGCTGGGCCGCCTCGCCGACTCGGTCAACCGCATGGCCGAGCGCCTGCAGAGCTACGTCACCGGGCAGAAACAGTTCCTTGCCGACGTCGCCCATGAAGTCACCTCGCCCCTGGCGCGGATGCAGATGGGCCTGGGCATCCTCGAATCGCGCGTCGGTGATGACGCCCAGCGCACCCTGCAGGACGTGCAGGAAGAGGCCGAGCAGATGTCGCGCCTGCTCAACGAACTGCTGCTGTTCTCCCGCGCCGGCATGGAGGCCGAGCGCGCGCCGGCCGTGGCCCTGGACCTGTACCCGCTGCTGCGCCAGGTCCTCCAGCGCGAGGATCCGCAGCAGCGCGTCCGCGTGGACGGCGCCGATGGCCTGCGCACCGTGGCGCGTGCGGCCCTGCTGGAGCGCGCCATCGCCAACCTGGTGCGCAACGCCCTGCGCTATGCCGGCGACAGCGACGTCCCGGTGGAGTTGACGGTCGCGCGCGACAAAGGCTTCGTCCACATTCTGGTGCGCGACCGCGGGCCCGGTGTGCCGCCGGAAGCGCTGGCCCGCCTGGGCGAGCCCTTCTACCGGCCCGAGGTCTCGCGTGACCGCGACAGCGGCGGCACCGGCCTGGGCCTGGCCATCGTCATGCGCTGCATCGAAGCCTGCGGCGGCAGCGTGGTCCTGCGCAACCGCGAAGGCGGCGGCTTCGAAGCCGAGGTCAGGCTCGCCGCCGCAGACTGAGCTTGCGTGCCGCCGCGGGGCGGCGCTTCAGCAGCGCCGCCAAGGCGCCTTCGTTCAATCCCGGATCGCGGCCGAACACCTCGGCGATGAAGTCCATGAACACGCTGGCGCGCCGCGGCAGCAGGCGCTTGGCCGGGTAGACGATGTGGATCGGGATCGGCGGCCCCATGTGCTCCAGCAGCAGCGGCTGCACCCGCCCGTCGAGCAGCGGCTCCTCGAACAGCCACACCGGCGTATAGGCGATGCCCAGCCCGTCGAGCGCGGCGCGGTAGCCCCCGTCCGGCGTGTTCACCCGCACGCGGCCGCCCACCGCCACCTCGCCGTCGCGGAACATCCAGCGGTTGCCCGCATTCGACAGCGTGTAGACGATGCAGTCGTGCCGCGCCAGCTCTTCCGGCATGCGCGGCGCCGGGTGTTTGGCCAGGTATCCGGGCGTGGCGACGCAGACCCGCTCGGCGGTGCCGATGCGGCGCGCCTTCAATGCACTGTCCTTGAGCGTGCCGATGCGGATCGCCAGGTCCACGCCTTCCTCCACCAGGTCGATGAAGCGGTCGCTGATCTGCACGTCGAGGTCCAGTTCCGGATAACGCTGCAACAGCGTCCGCATCAGCGGCAGCAAATGCGTGCGGCCCATCACGGTGGGGCAGGCGATGCGCAGCAGCCCGGCCGGCTTGTCCTCGCCGCGCGCGTTCGACTCGGCTTCCGTCACCGCGTCCAGCACCCGCCGTGCCTCGGTGTAGTACCGCTCGCCTTCGGGCGTCAGCGTCAGCTTGCGCGTCGAGCGGTGCAGCAGCCGTGTGCCCAGGTGCTCCTCCAGCGCCGCGATATGCCGGCTCACATTCGGCTGGCCGGTGCCCAGCTCCCGCGCCACCGCCGAGAAGCTGCCGGTTTCCACCGCGCGGGTGAAGCTGTGCATCAACAGGAAGCGGTCCATGACAAAGCCTCGTTGGAAAGTAATTCATGCATTTCAGGCATGGATATTATGCCTTCCCCATGGACTTATCAGAGACCCGCAAGTGGCGGAGACTGCGCTCCAGGGTGAACCGGGACCGGCCCAGACCGCCGCGAAGGCTCGCCAGCACTTCGAATCAAAGGAGACACACCATGGGCAAGCTGCAAGGCAAAGTCGCAGTCATCACCGGCGGCAGTTCCGGCATGGGCCTGGCCACCGCCAGGCGCTACGTCGCGGAAGGCGCCTACGTTTTCATCACCGGCCGCCGCCAGGCCGAGTTGGACGCCGCGGTCAAGGAAATCGGTTCCAACGTCACCGGCGTGCGCGGCGACGTCGCCAATCTGGCGGACCTCGATCGTCTCTATGAAACGGTCAAGGCGCAGAAGGGCCACATCGACATCCTCTTCGCCAACGCCGGCATCGGCGAGTTCCTGCCGCTCGGCGCCATCACCCCCGAGCATTTCGACCAGACCTTCGGCGTCAACGTGCGCGGCACCCTGTTCACCGTGCAGAAGGCCCTGCCGCTGTTCCGCGACGGCGGCTCCATCATCCTCACCGGCTCCATCGCCAGCGTCAAAGGCATTCCCGCCTTCGGCGTCTACAGCGCCACCAAGGCCGCCATCCGCTCCTTCGTCCGCACCTGGACGCTGGAACTGAAGGACCGGAAGATCCGCTCCAACGTCATCAGCCCCGGCACCATCGACACGCCGATCCTGGCGCCGCTGCCCAAGGAAGCCATCGCCCAGATCGTCGCCGGCGTGCCGATGGCGCGCATGGGCGAGTCCGACGAGATCGCCACCGCCGCCGTGTTCCTGGCCTCGGACGATTCCAGCTTCATCACCGGCATCGAGTTGTTCGTCGACGGCGGCGCCGCGCAAATCTGAAGCGCGCTGCATCGCCTCATCGCAGGGCCCCGGCCGGGGCCCTGCGTTTGTTGGGCGCGGGGGCGGGCAGGGACCTCGCCGCCGCTTGGTAAACCTCCTGTAAATTCCGCCGGCCGCGGCCGGCGCCGGGCTTAACGTGGCGACCTTGGCTCAACACACGAGGGAACCATGCAAAATAAAACACTGAGCAGCCTGCTCCTCGCATCCGCCATCGGCCTGTCCGGCTGGGCCGCCATCGCCAGTGCCGACGAGCCCGCCGACGGACATCCGCAGCCCGCCGCGGGCCCCGGCCAATCACTCGGACCGGACGCGCCGCCGCATGGCCTGCGGCTGGAGCACGGATTCGAGGATCACAGGGTCGGCGATCACGAGTTCGGCCCGGGCCTCGGGGGCCCCGCACACGAAGTCATCCACACCTTGATCGAGATCGACCGTCTGTACCGCGAGGAAGGCCGTTCGAAGGAAGTTGTATCCCTGTACCAGAGCGTACTGGGCAAGACCAAGGATCCCCTGGTGCGCCACTTCGCCTACGAGGCCATCGCCCGTGCGCAGTTGCAGCCGGCGGATACCGACAAGGCCGTCGCCACGCTCAAGCAGAGCCTGGACGAAAGCCTGCAGCACTTGAACGAACTCCCGCCTCCGGGCGGCCCCGGCCGTGATGGAACTCACGGCCGTGATGGCAGATCAGGCGACAAAGCGCCCTGAGCCGTGGCGGCGGGTCCGTAGGGGGTACTGCGGACCGCCGTCCTTTTTTGTCAGTTGCTAGGCTTCCTGCCGCACCTTGCCGGGCGCAAAACCCTGCACCCGCTTGAAGGCGCGGCGGAAGGCCGCCTCGGTCTGGTAGCCCAGGCGCTCGGCGATGCGCGCCACGCTCTGGTTCGGATCGCGCAGCAGGCGCACCGCCTCGGCCATGCGCCACTCGGTCAGGTACTGCATCGGCGCCACGCCCAGCACCTCGGAGAAATGCTCGCAGAACGCGGTGCGCGACAGCAGCGCGATCTCCGCCAGCTCGGCGATGCTCCAGTTGCGCCCCGCATCGTCATGCATCGCCGCCAGCGCCCGCGACAGCCGCGGATCGTTCAGCGCCGCCAGCAGACCCTGCCGCGGCAGGTCCTTCACCACGTGGCTGCGGATCGCCAGCACCAGCAGCGAATCCGCCAACTTGTTCAGCACCAGCTGGTTGCCGAACAGCGACTGGCTCGACTGCGCCGCCATCATCTGCCCCAGCGCGCGGAAATGCCCCGCCTCGTCCGGCTCGTGCACCACGAAGAATTCCGGCAGCGAATCCAGCACCGCATTGCGCTTGCCGCCCTGCGAAGTGAACTCGCCGCAGAGCATGGCCGTATCTGCCGGCTGCTCGGTCCCCGTGCGCATCACCTGGCACAGCGTATGCGGCCCGCCGCGCGGAAACACGATCAGGTCGCCCGCGCCGAGGGTCAGCGGCGTGGGCAGGTAGCTTGCTTCCACGCGGCAACTCCCCGCGCTGATCAGGTGGAAGATGCCGCGATCCATCTGCGGCTCGCGTTCGATCCACTCGCCGCAGTAGGTGACGTTATCAGTGATACGGGCGGAGATCTGGTACGCGCCCATGATCGAGGCGAATACTCTTTCCGCGGACTGTTCGAGCATGCCGCTAATTTAGCACGCGGTTCATTGCAGCCCGATGCCATCCTCCTTCTGGCCAGCCCAGCGAAACCCCCGCCCATTGTCATCCTGAGCGCAGCGAAGGACCTGGCCGCACACCATCAACCCGCGACGCCCTTAACAGTAGGGCGGCCTGTGGCCGCCATGCTTCCAGCCGACACTACACCAGGTTGGCTGCTGCAGGCCGCTCTACGAATAACCCGGCAACCCCATCCTCTCCCGTCCAACAGGGACTCCCGCGGTCGCAACGGGAGAGGACGGCCGAACCCTCAAGCCACCTTCGGGAAATCCAGCGGCGTATCGTTGACCCGGTTCACCATATTGGTGAAGAAGATGTGGCTGATCGCATAGATTGCCTCGACGATCTGGCGGTCGTCGTAGCCCGCGGCGTGCAGCCGCTCCACCGCCTCGGCCGGCACCGGGCCGGAGGTCTTCACCAGGTTCGCGGCGAAGCGGACCAGGGCGTCGATGTTGGCGTCCTCGTCGTAGGTGCCGCCGCGCAGCTTGCGCGCCTGCTCGGCGCTGTAGCCGGCGGCCTTGGCAGCCATGGTGTGCGCGGCCACGCAATAGTCGCAAGCGGTGGCTTCGCTCACGGCCAGATTGATCGCTTCCAGCCGCCGCGCGCCCAGCGTGCCCTGCTTCAGCACGGCGGAGCCTTGCAGCACCACGCCCAGCACCGCCGGGGCGTTGCTACCGACGGTGGTGTAGGCATTGGGCACCTTGCCCATGGCCTGCCGGATGGCGGAAAACAGCGGTGCGGCTTCCTCGCCGGCCTCGGCGACATTGACGGTGTGCAGACGATTCATGATGAAGGCTCCTTTCGGGGTGGCTGCTGCTTGTCGTTGCAGCGATGCGCCATCCTAGGGCGGCGGGGTGCTACCATCCGCACATAAAAGTCTCGATTTAGCACTTGATCGTCTCGCGCCCATGGACAGCCTCAGCCATCTGGTCCGCATGCTCGCGCCCTCCGGCTCGGTGGACCTGCGCTGCCGCTTCGCCGGCGACTGGTTCGTCGCCCACGATCCGGCGCCGCCGGGGCAGGTGCCATACCACGTCATCCTCGAAGGGCGCGGCCGCGCCCGCATCGGCCGGGACTCCCTGGAACTGGAAGCCGGCGACGTGCTGCTGTTTCCGCGCGGCGCCGCCCACATCCTGCGCAGCGTCGGCGGTGACGACGACGGCGAGGACCCGGCCTACAACAGCCTGGCGGCGCGGCATTTCAACGGCGTGCTGACCGAGGTCACGCTGCGCGGCGAAGGGCAGCCGCTGGACATGCTGTGCGGCACCTTCGCCGTCGGCGGCTCGGGCGGGGCGCTGCTGCGCACCCTGCCCGAAGTCCTGCTGATCCGTACCGCGCAACGCGCCGACTGCGCCTGGCTGGCGGCGCTGATCGGCATGATGCGCCACGAAAGCGAGGCCTCGCACCCAGGCGGCGCGGCCATCATCGGCGAGCTGTCCACCGCCCTGTTCACCGTCCTGCTGCGCGCCCTGATGGCCGAGCGCGGCGCCAGTCACGGCCTGCTGGCCCTGCTCGGCGACGCGCGCCTGTCGCGCGCCGTCGAAGCCGTGCTGCGCGAGCCGGCCCAGCCCTGGACCATCGCCAGCATGGCCGCGGTGTGCAACCTGTCGCGCGCCACCTTCGCCCGCCAGTTCGCCCAGCTCAGTGGCCTGACCCCATTGGAACTGGTCACCAGCCTGCGCATGGAACTCGCCGCACGCCTGCTGGCCCAGGAAAACCTCTCCGCCGAACGCGTCAGCGAGCAATGCGGCTACGCCTCGCAAGCCGCCTTCGGCCGCGTCTTCAAGCAGCACTACGGGGTAGGGCCGGGCGCCTACCGCAGGCAGGCTCGCGACGCACGTTCGGAGCCGGCGCGCGCGGCGGTGGAAGGTTAGGGAAGGGCTGAACAATTCAAGAATCGTCATTCCGGCGAAAGCCGGAATCCAGGGATCACGAAGCCAAAGCAGCCAAAGGAGCGCCGCTCAAGTCCTCCCTCCCCTTGTGACCAGAGGAAATCCCTTCAGGGACGGGAGGGAGCTAGAGGGAGGGGTAACCCTCAACCCGTGCGAACCCGGTCCACCCGGCTGCGCCAGTTGTGATAACTGATCACCGCCTGCATCCGCCCGCTCACATGCGTGAGCGCATCCAGGTTCAGCACCAGCTGCGGCACAAACGTCAGTTGCCGGTGCCCGCCCGGCCCGTTGGGCTCCAGCGCCAGCGACCCGCCCAGCAACCACAAGCGCTCCGCGGATTCCGGCAGCGCAAAACCCTGCGGATCGATACGCCAGCACTTGCCGCCGTTGATGTCGTTGCGGCCCGAGTACAGGTTCAGGTGAAAGTAGCCGAACGCCGGCAGCGCCAGGTCCACCCCCAGGCCCTTGCCGATCTTCTGCAGGTCGTCGCCCAGGTAGCGAGCCGTGAATAGCACATCCCCCACCGGCAGGAACGCGAAATCACGCCCCACCGCCCCCGCGCTGGACAGCACCGGCCCCAGCCCCGCGTAGGCGTAAACCCCGCCCCCCGCCGAAAGGGGATCGCGCGCCAGCAGCACATTGTCGTGCATCCACAGCGGCCCATTCGTCGCCACCTGCGGCAGCCGGTGCAGCGTGCCCTCCACGGCCGCCCCCAGCGGCGAGCCCGCCAGCGCCGGCGCCGAAGCCGAGCCCAGCAGCAAGCCATACAGCGCCCGGCGGAGCCGATTCACCGGCCCTGGGCGCCGCTTCTCGAATCCATGCGACATGTGACGCACCCGCAAATGCAGCTACCACTAGCGGAGCGGTCACTTTCGCAAAAACTTGAGGGGTAAATCTGTACTAATGCGCACGTAGCGGCTGGCAAAAAAGCAGCATCGACCTGCCGCACCCTGCCCCTAAGCGCCAGCCTCCCCCGGCGCCGGCAACCCCAACTTCGCGCCGATCGCCCTGAACCGCGGGTCAGCGCTGTACGCGTTCACAAACGCCGCATACCGCAGCGTCGTCACCCCCGGATCATGCGATGCCAGCCCATGCTCCAGCCACTCGAACACCTTGTCCGCCTCCTTGCGCTGCGCATACACCTGCGCAATCTGGAACGCCCCGCTGTCCGGGTATTCCTCGATCAGCACCTTCAGCGCCGCATCCGCCTCCGCGCGCCGCCCGTTCGCGTTGTACGCCACCGCCAGCGCAAACGTCCGCCAGAACTTGTCCGTCTCCTGCTGCGCCAGCTCCACCGCGCCCGCCGGTTGCCCACGCAGCACCCGCACCAGCGCCAGCTCGCAATAACTCTGCGCCGCCTCCGGCTGCAGCTCGATCGCCTTGTGCAGCACCGCCTCCGCCTCGTCGTAGCGCCCCAGCGCATCCAGCGTCCGCGCCAGGTACACATACGCCGCGCTGCTCAGCGGATCCAGCACCGTCGCCCGCTTCCCGTACGTCACTCCCTCTTCCAGCCGGCCGAACGACGCACTCATGATCCCCAGAGAGAGCGCCGTCTGCGAACTCTGCGGCGCCAGCTCCATCGCGCGCCGGTACTCCGCCGCCGCGGCCGGCAGATCGAACACCGTCAGCTGCAACACCCCGCCTTGCGCCTGGTGCGCTTCCCCCAGATCCGGCTGCAGCGCCAGCGCCGTGGCCGCCGCCGCGCTGGCCTTGCCCAGCAGCTCCTTCTCCTCCGCCCCCTGCACCGTGAAAATCGCATGCAGCCGCACCTGGGCCGTCGCCAGCCGCGCATAGGCCAGCGCATACTTCGGGTCGATCCGCACCGCCTCCTCGTAATAGCCGATCGCCTTGCGCTGATCCACCGCCGTGCGCCGCTGCTCGTAAAAGCCGCCCTGCAGCAGCGCCGTATAGGCCTCCACGCTGCGGTTCGAGGGCACGGCGGGCGAGGGCGCCTGCGCCGCCTGCGCAGTGTTCACCCGCAGCGCCACCTGCAACTGGCTCGCCACCGATCCGGCAATCTCGGATTGCACCGCAAAGATATCCGTCAGCTCCCGGTCATAACTCTGCGACCACACATTCGAGCCGTCCGCCGACTTCACCAGCTCCACCGCGATCCGCACCCGCTCGGAAGACTTGCGCACGCTCCCTTCCAGCAGATACACCACCCCCAGCTTCCGCCCGATCGCCGTGCTGTCCTCCGTCTTCCCCTTGAACTGGAAAGAGGAAGTCCGCCCGATCACCTTCAGGTCGTTAAGCCGCGAAAGGGAGGAGATCAGCTCTTCAGAGAGCCCATCGGAGAAATACTCGTTGTTCGCATCCCCGCTGGTATTGGCAAACGGCAGCACCGCAATCGAGCGGTCCGCCGCCGGCGCCGCGTCCTTGTGCGGCATCAGCTTGTCCGCCAGCAGCAGCGCCACCGCCACCGCCAGCGTACCGATGATCCAGCGGTCCATCTTCTTGCCGGAGGTATGAGTGATCGAATCCGCCGGATCGATCTCGCTTTCCCGCTTCAGCCCGCCCGGCGTGAGCTCGTAAAACCAGGAAAACCCCAGCATCAACGGAAACCCGATCGCCGCCGCCGCCACAAACCAGCGCACCACCCAGTCCGGAATGCCGAACACCGGAAATAGCTGCGCCATCCCCTGCGCCAGCGCCCACGCCGCGCCGGCATACAGCGCCCCCGCGCGGAGCACGTTACGGCGTTTCAGTTCGTAAAGGAAGGACCGCATGCGCCCCCCAGGCAGTGTGCGGATCACGGGGCATCATAGACGATCCACCCCCGGGCCCATTCTTTTGTCGTCATACCGGCGAAAGGCAGCCCCGACACGGTGCCCGGAACGGTGGGTGCGGGAGGGGCTGCATCGCCTGCTTCCGCACCCACGCTGGCGCGGCACCGTGTCGCAGGCGAAATCCAGGGCAATCAAGGCGCCAAAATTTGGTTTTCTCCGGGCGGCGGGTGATCAAGATTCACCCAGGGCTACAGCCAACGCAGAGTGATACGCTGGCGCCGTCCCCAGCTGGGACCGGTTTGCACCCCTTTCACTCTGCTTCAACTGCCAGGAGGATGCCGCTCATGAGCGAAACCGAAATCAAGGGCGTCGAGCCCTACCACGAACCCGCCGGCGGCTGGGGCGCATTGCGCGCCACCGCGGCGGCGCTGGCCCACTCCCGCAATTCGGTGGCCGGCGCCGGCCTGCTGCTCAAGCAGAACCAGCCTGACGGCTTCGACTGCCCCGGCTGCGCCTGGCCCGACCCCAAGCACACCTCCTCCTTCGAATTCTGCGAGAACGGCGCCAAGGCCGTGTCCTGGGAAGCCACCAGCAAACGCGTCACGCCGGAGTTCTTCGCCAAATACACCGTCAGCGAACTGTGGCTGAAGAGCGATCACTGGCTCGAAGACCAGGGCCGCCTCACGCATCCCATGGCCTACGATCGCGCCAGCGACCGCTTCGTCGCCGTCTCCTGGGACGAGGCCTTCAGCCGCATCGGCCAGATCCTCAACAGCCTGCCGTCGCCCGACCTCGCCGACTTCTACACCTCCGGCCGCGCCTCCAACGAAGCCGCTTTCCTCTACCAGCTATTCGTGCGTCTCTACGGCACCAACAACTTCCCCGACTGCTCCAATATGTGCCATGAGGCCAGCAGCGTCGGCCTGCCGCGCGTCATCGGCATCGGCAAGGGCACCGTGACCATCGAGGATTTCGACCAGGCCGACATGATCTTCTGCATCGGCCACAACCCCGGCACCAACCATCCGCGCATGATGACGCCGCTGCGCGACGCGTCCCGCCGCGGCGCGTCGATCATCGTCATCAATCCCTTCCGCGAGCGCGCCCTGGAGCGTTTCGAAGCGCCGCAGGAGCCGCTCGAAATGCTGACGCGCTCGTCCACGCCGATCGGCACCCAGTACCACCAGGTCAAGGTCGGCGGCGACGCCGCCGCGCTCAAGGGCATCATGAAGGCCCTGCTCGCCATCGACGACGCGGCGCTGCAAGCCGGCCAGCCTAGCGTGCTCGATACCGCTTTCATCGCGGAGCATACGCACGGGTTCGAGGATTTTTCCCAGGACCTGCGCGCGACGGAGTGGGACACCATCGCCTGCGCCAGCGGCCTCAGCCGCGAAGCGCTGGAAGGCATTGCCGAGGTCTACGCCAAGGCCGAGCGTCCCATCGTCTGCTACGGCATGGGCCTGACCCA
>JAQGNS010000609.1 GCA_028291705.1 Nevskia sp. | reverse complement strand
CGATCCTGGTGAACTGCGGCGGCGACCTGGCCAGCAGCGCACCGCGGCGCGATGGTCAACCCTGGCTGGTCGGTATCGACAGCCAGATTCCCGGTGTCGCCACACCGGTGATCCGGCTCATGCGCGGTGGTGTCGCCACCAGCGGCGATGCGCATCGCTTCCTGCTCAAGGACGGCGTGCGCTATTCGCACATCCTCGATCCGCGGACCGGATGGCCGGTTGCGGACGGCCCGCGCGTAGTGACCGTGGCCGCATCCATCTGCACCGAAGCCGGCGTGTTGTCCACGCTAGCCATGCTGCAGGGGCCGCGCGCCGGAGATTTTCTCGAAGAGTTCGAGGCGGATGCGAAAGTCATCTGGTGACTGCTGCAACCTTTGACGTTGCGCACGAACTGTGCATTGAGCCATCTCCCACAGCTGCACCAATGTCGTGTCGTCGGTATTCACCTGAACCTTCAGGGCAATGCACTGCGACGCGACATCCCAGATAGCATCACCCCGGCAAGCGCTCGAACACCGCCATCCCCGCCGGCACCTGGTGAAACGGCTGCTTGTCGACCATGAACACCGCCATCTGCGGGCTGCCATAGGCGTTGGGATTGTCCAGCGTGCCGAGCTTGATGATGGCCATGCCCGCCATGCCGGGCGGACTGCTGATCAAATGGGTGCCGCACTCGGCGCAGAACTCTCGCACCACCGGCTTTTCCGGGTCGTCACGCTTTAACACCTTGGGAGCACCCCTGGGTATAACGCACGGCGCTCTCCGGCATGGCCGCAATGCGGTCGCCTGCTGTGCCGACACACAACGCGGCGGGCAAGGTGATCGGGTACAGATCTGGCTTCGGCCTCAGGGAGTCGGCACGACACCGCCGGTTTTTCCGGAAACGAGGCGCTGCAAAATGTTTTTTCTTTTTCTTGGTTATTGTTTATTGGTTCTTGGTTGGCTTAGGTCTGGGTTAGGCCTGGGTTAGCCCTGGCCAAGCCACGGGTTCCTGTTGCTCAGGCCACCGGTTTGTACCGGCACCCGACTATTCTCCGAAGCGAAGCGCCGGATTGGCACAACGCTTGCTGTGGTATTACCCCAGATCGGCCGATGACGCCCGATCCTCATGACACTGCTGTCCACGCCGCCGGCACCCGGCCGGCGTCGTGGACTCTTTTTACGGTCGGAGGAGGTCGTCATCAACGCCATTGCCCAAACAACATTCCCGCTGCGGCGGGAAGCGGAGTCGAAGACCGGAAAGCGGGAACCACGCAGCACGGCGGTACTGGTATCACTGGTTTTGCACGCCATCGTGGCGTTGCTGCTGATACGCGTGGTGACGCACCAGCAGGGTGCGCCGCTGCCAAAGAAGGCCGTGACCGTGATCGCCCTGCAATCCCTGTTACCGGCTGTACCAGCGCCGAGCGCCGAAGCACCGCACCTCGCACCCGCCAAGCCCCGCTCCCGTCCACGTCAGGCCGTGGCCAAAGCCGCACCACCCGCCGCCGCTTGGCAAACCCCGCCGGCACCGACCCCGCAGCCTCCGCCCGCCCCGCCGGCGGAAACCGTCGCCGCCGCACCCGCGCCACCGGTCCCGGTTCCCGACCCCGCGCCCACCGCAATCGCGGCAAGCAGCGCCGCCGCCCCGCCGGCCGCGGCCAGCGCGCAACTGGATGCCCCCTTGCCCATCGCCTATCTGACCGAAGTCAGCCGGATGATCCGCGTTCACCTCAACTATCCGGCGCAGACGCACAAGCATGGCATCGCCGTGGTCCACATCCGCATCGGCCGTGACGGCACCGTGCTCGGCGCCGGCGTGGTGCAGAGCAGCGGCAACCAGGCGCTGGACGAAGAAGCGGAAGCGGTGGTGCTGCGCATCCACCAGTTCCCCGAACCACCCAGCGCCTACGTCTCCGCGATCGGCGACTTCGTCATCGACCAGCCGATCCGCTTCATGGGGTGAGTGGCGCGCGGCCCGATGCCGCGGCCGGATCCTACCCCCGCGCCAGCCTGCCGCGGAAGCGTGCCTCGAAACGCTCTTTCGCCGCGCGACGCCGCACCTTCAGCTTGACCGCGTCGAGCATCGACAGCAGCAGCACGGCCGCAGTCATGCAGGCGACAAACCCGGCCAGCGGCAGGCCGATCCAGTTGCCCGGAACCGTATTGTCCGGCGCGCTCGACACGCCGGCGGGGAATTGGGCGGCGGCCATGCCGACGTAGTGCATGCCGCAGAGCGCGGCACCCACCAGCAGCGCGCCGAGCAACCGGCCGGGCACCATGCGTCGCAAGGGCAGGCGCCGCAGCGACTGGCCGGTGAGCAGCATCGCGATCGACACCAGTACCGCGATGAATATCGAAGCGGAGAACAGCTCGGAGTCGTAGCGCACCGCCGGTGTCAGGCGCAGCGCGAACATGCCGCTGTAGTGCATCACGCACAGGCCCACGCCTATCACCGCACCGCCGCCGGCGATGCCCGCCGTGTCGAGTTCCTCGCGGCTGATGAGGTACAGCGCCAGCAGGGAGACCAGCACCGCCGCCGCCCAGGACAGCAGGCTCAACTCCAGGTCGAAGTTCATCGGTGCCGGCAGGGCCATGGATTTCATGCCGATGAAGTGCATGGTCCACAAGCCGCTGCCGATGACCAGGGCGCCGGCCGCCAGCCAGAAGCGCTCGGCCATCGCATCGAACAGCGCGATGCGCTCGCCGAGGTCGAAGACCGCGTAAGCGGCCATCACCGCCACCCAGCAAGAACCGAATACCAGCGTCAGATCGTAAGTACCGTCCATGTTCCGTCTCCACGTCCGTGTTGCCGCCGACACCGCGCCAGCCTGCGGTGAGCTGTATGCCGTTTTCGCCGCGGGCGCTGCCATGGACCGCGGCAACACATCACGGCTCGGATGATGCTGCGGCGCAGAGTAATGTCCGGTATCCGGATGACTCCCCGATCAGTTGTCGAGTGGTAGTTTTATACTGCTTCAACGGCGGCGGGACAGCCGATCGCCGCGTCAGGTTTTCAGGCCCTGTCACAGCCTCAAAACGGCCACCAAGGCCAGCCAGCACCGCGACCGCCGCCATTGACAAGCGGCTCAGGCAGCGGCTCACAATCGCGGCGCGTACCCGACCCCGCCACGCCCACGACCTGATGCCGAACCCAGCGCAAGCAGCGCACCCTCCACCCTGGCTGTTCGGCATCACCAACATCCCCTTCGGCGTGGCCGGCGGCTACACCAGCGTGGCCATGCCCTTCGTACTGAGCAAGGCCGGCGTGCCGATGTCCACCATCGGCGGCATCTCCGCCGCCGTGCTGGTGCCGTTGTCCTGGCAATTCCTGTGGGCACCGATGCTCGACGTGGGCCTGCGCCGCCGCACCTGGCTGCTGCTGATGGCGGGACTTGGCGCACTGTTGTTGGCCGCATCCTTGTTGCTCAAGCTGCCCACGCAGCTCTGGCCGTTCGAGGTGTGCTGCGTGCTGGGCCAGGGCCTCACCGGCCTGGTCAGCGCCAGCAACGGCGCCCTCGTCGCCACCCAGGTGCCGCCGCATCTGCACGGCCGCGCCAGCGGCTGGCTCAACGCCGCCAACCTCGGCGGCAACGCCGTCGGCGGCGGCCTGGTGATCCAGCTCGGCGACTCGCTGACGCCGCAGATCGCCGCCGTCGCCCTGGCCCTGCTCACATTCCTGCCGGCGCTGGCGGTGCTGCTGCTGGACGAGCGCCTGCGCCCACGCAGGCGCGCCAGCGAGGTCTTCCCCTCCATGTTGCGCGATGTGTGGGGCACCGCCTCCACCCGCCGCGGCTGGACCGGCATCCTGTTCTGCCTCGCCCCGGTGAGCACACCCGCCCTGCTCGACCTGTTCTCCGCCGTCGGCGGCGACTACGGCGCTTCCACCGGCACGGTGGAATTCACCATGGGCTACGGCAGCGGCCTGGTCACCGCCGCCGGCGCCCTGCTCAGCGGGCCGCTACTGGATCGCGTGGACAAGCGCCGCGCCTACCTGGTTTCGGGCGTGCTCATCGCCGTGGTCGATGTGGCCATGGCCTGCGCCCCGCAGACGCCGCTCACTTATATCGTGGGCACCCTGCTTTATTCCCTGGTGGCGGGCCTGTGCTTCGCCGCCTTCACCGCCGTGGTGCTGGAGATCATCGGCAAGGTCGACCGCTCGGCCGCCACCCAGTACACCCTGTTCGATGCCGCCGGCAACCTCGCCACCTCCTACCTCGCCTGGATGGACGGCCACGGCTACGACCTGTTCAAGACGCACGGCCACCCCGGTACGTCCGGACTGCTGCTCACCGATGCCGGCATGAACATCGCCGGGGTGATCGGACTGGGGATGATGATGTGGCTGGTGTTCGGCAGGCCACGCAAGCCTTCGTAGGGTGTGCCGAGCGCAGCGAAGCGCACCGTTTACCGCGTCCCCACTACTCGATTGATGCGCTTCGCGGCGCTCAGCACATCCTACAAGCCGGACTTCGACCAACGCGGGCTAAAGGCTACCAGGAGCTGCGCCAACGCGACCCCGCTCACACCCGGCCCGCCTCTTGCACGTGTGCAAGTGCACCCGCCCCCGTATGCTATCGAGGTCGTATCCGGATCCACTACAACTAAAGCCGTCATGGACCTGAGCAACCAGCTCATCTTCGTCGCCGGAACCCTGTTCCTGCTCAGCATCCTGGCCAGCGCCTTCACGCCGCGGCTGGGCGTGCCGCTGTTGCTGGTGTTCGTCATCGTCGGCATGCTCGCGGGCGAGAACGGGCCTGGCGGCATCCACTTCACCGACTTCCACATCGCCAACCTGGCCGGCACCACCGGCCTCGCGGTGATCCTGTTCGACGGCGGCATGCGCACGCCGCTGGACAACTTCCGCGTCGCCCTGCGGCCCTCGCTGGCCCTGGCCACGGTGGGCGTGTTCGTCACCACCATCGTGGTCGGCGCCTTCTCCGCCTGGATCCTGCACCTGAGCCTGCCGCAGGGCCTGCTGATCGGCGCCATCGTCGGCTCCACCGACGCGGCGGCGGTGTTCTCGCTGATGCACACCAGCGCCATGAGCCTGAACCAGCGCGTCACCGCCACGCTGGAAATCGAGTCCGGCACCAACGACCCCATGGCGGTGTTCCTCACCATGGGCATCCTGCAATACCTCACCGCCACCAACGGCTACAGCATCGGCGACGGCCTGCTGCTGTTCGTGCAGCAGATGGGCCTGGGCCTGGCGGTGGGCGTGGGCGGCGGCTGGCTGCTCAAGCTGCTGCTCAACCGCCTGGACCTGAGCGACTCGCTGTACCCGCTGCTGGCCCTGTCCGGCGGCATGCTGCTGTTCGGCGGCACCGCCCTGCTCGGCGGCAGCGGCTTCCTCGCCGCCTATGTCGCCGGCCTGGTGCTGGGCAACTGGCCGCTGCGCGCGGTGGCCAGCATCAAGCGCTTCCACGACGGCATCGCCTGGCTGGCGCAGATCGGCATGTTCCTGATCCTCGGCCTGCTGGCCACGCCGGAGCGGCTGCTGCCCTTGGCCGGCAGCGGCCTGCTCATCGCCCTGGTGCTGATCCTGGTGGCACGGCCACTGGCGGTGGGGCTGGCGCTGCTGCCGTTCCGCTACCCCTGGCGCGAGCAGGCCTACATCTCCTGGGTGGGACTGCGCGGTTCGGTGCCGATGGTGCTGGCCACCTTCCCGATGATGGCCGGCCTGGCCAACGCGCAACTGTTTTTCGACGTGGCCTTCTTCATCGTACTGGTCTCGCTGATCGTGCAGGGCTGGACCGTGGCCAGCGCCGCGCGCCTGCTCAAGCTGCAGATGCCCAAGACCAGCGCCCGCGTGCGCCGCTTCGACCTGGATCTGCCCGGCAGCAGCGGCTACGAGGTGGTCAGCTATCGCCTGGGCCACGCCAGCGCCCTGATCGGCACACGCCCCAAGGACATCCCCATCCGCGATGTCTCGCGCATCGTCAGCGTCTCCCGCGAAGGCCGCCTGCTGGCCTACCGCGACTGGGGCGCGCTGCGCCACGGCGACTACGTCTCCCTGCTCGCCGCCCAGGGCGACCTGCCGATGCTGGACGAACTCTTCAGCGCCCGCCACGACAGCGGCCACGCCGACGAGCAGCACTACTTCGGCGAATTCTTCCTCGAGCCGGAAGCCCACGTCTCCGACCTCGTCGCCGCCTACGGCATCCA
>JAQGNS010000601.1 GCA_028291705.1 Nevskia sp. | reverse complement strand
CGGACATCAAGGGCGACCTGTCGGGGGTGAGCCAGATGGGCGCGGCCAATCCCAAGCTGGCGGAGCGGGCCCAGGCGGTGGGCATGAGCAACTACGCGCCGCAGGCTTACCCGGTGGTGTTCTGGGACGTGTTCGGCGAACAGGGGCACCCGGTGCGCGGCACCATCTCGGACCTGGGGCCGCTGCTGCTGGCGCGGCTGATGGGATTGTCCGACGTGCAGGAGGCGGTGCTGCAACTGGTGTTCAAGTACTGCGACGACAAGGGGCTGCTGCTGCTCGACTTCAAGGACCTGACGGCGGCGCTGTCCTTCGTCTCCGACAACGCCAAGTCGCTGGGCGCGGATTACGGCCTGGTCACCAAGGCTTCGGTCGGCGCCATCCAGCGTTCACTGCTGACGCTGCAGCAGGCCGGTGCCGAGCATTTCTTCGGCGAGCCGGCGCTGGACCTGCCGGACAGCGTGCTGGGCCAGCTCGGCAACCGCGTGCAGCACGCGCTGCGCGCCTTCACCCCGCGCGATCAGAAGGCGGTCAAGGCCGCCGCCGAAACCTTCCGCGCCAATCCCAAGCTGGACGTGGCCAACGTCATCCAGCAGCTCGGCGTGGGCGAAGCGCTGGTCTCGACCCTGGGCGATGGCGGCGTGCCGAGCATGGTGGAGCGCACCAAGGTGCGGCCGCCGCGGGCGCGCATCGGCGCCATCACGCCGGAGGAGCGCAAGCAGGTGATGGCCCGCAGTCCGGTCGGCGCCAAGTACGACCAGACGGTAGATCGCGAATCGGCCTACGAGAAACTGACCCAGCGCGCCGCGCAGGCCACAGCGCCCGCGGCGGACGGCAGCGCCGGCAGCAGCCCGGGCCAGCCGGCCCCGGCTGCGCGCGCCGCGCGTCCCGCGCCGCCGAGCCAGACCCAGGTGGTGCTGGAGGCGGCGGCCAAGAGCGTGGTGCGCAGTATGGGGTCGCAGGTGGGCCGCGAAATCGGCCGCCAGTTGCTGCGCGGCCTGCTCGGTTCGCTTACCAAGCGCTGAAAATGCAGCGGGGGCGATTCGCCTTCCGGCGAACCGCCCCGCGTGGTCCTGCGCTACAGCCTGTTTCAGGGCCCGGTCAGCGTGATCTCGCTTTCCTTTTCCGTCTGGATTTCGCTGTCGTGGAACGGGAAGTGGTACCACTGCTTCTGCGAATAGGCCTGGGTGAAGTCCGCGTAGTGCGGGTTGGCCGGATCGGTAGACTGCGAGTAGGTGAGGAAGCCCTCGGCATGCACGCCGTTGCCGTCCCAGGTCACGGTCTGGATGTAGCTGTTGCCGAAGTTGATGTCGTAGCCGTCCTTGGTCAGGGCGTCGGCGTAGGCAGTGGTGAAGATGCCGACCGGATCGCCGATGCCGCCGAATACCGGGATCTTGGTGCCGGTTCCCGTGCCGGCGACGTTGACGCCGGAGTGCTGCACATCGCGGAGCTTGTCGGAGAAGAAGCTGGAGTCGGCGGCCTGCACAGCAGTCTGGGCGTCGGACAAGGCTTTCTGCACCGAGGCGTTCGATGTATTCAGCGTGTTCGGCGTGTTCACCGGATCGTTGACGTCGAACGGCACCTTCCACGGCGATGAAATCGCGTTGACGCGGTTCCAGAACTCCTGCCATACCGGCATGCCGATCGAATCCAGGCTGGCGGTCTTGTCCCACTGCGACAGCGAGCCGCAGGCGGTGGTGGTGTCATGCGAGCCGGCCTTGGGGCAGAGGTCGCTCAGCACCGAGGGCAGCGCCAGCTCGCCGCTATAGACGCGGGCGGAGAGGGCGATGTCCTGCAGGTTCTGCAGGTTGAACTTGTTGCCGGCGCGGCCATCCGTACCGGCCAGGCGCTGCTGCACCTGCAGGATGCCCAGGCGCGTGCGCAGCGAGCGCGCGGTGCCTTCGGCGCCGATGATGCGAGCGAAACCGGTGAGCGGCTTGTTCGGGTTGGTCAGCCAGTAGCTGTCGTTCATGTTGGAGACGAAGTCGGTCCGGTCCAGCGTCGGCAGATGCGAGGGGCCGAAGATGCCGGGGGCCTGCTTGGCGTCGTCGTCGGTCAGCCACTGGCAGTCCTTGCGGTTGCCGTAGAGGATCGGCAGGCCGGGCTCCAGCTGCGCCACCAGCACGCCGGTGATCGGCGGGGTGCAGGCCTTGACCAGCGTATCCGGGGTGTTCGGCACCACCGTGATGTCGCCGTAGTAGGCGTCGCCGCCCGGGCCCGAGGCAACGGTGTTGACCCAGGGCGTACCGAGGATCGACCTGTGCAGCGATTTGAACTCGTCCAGGCTCGACGCCAGGTTCCAGGCGAAGAACTGGTTGATCAGGCGCGTGTTCTCGAGGTTGGCGTCGCGCATGGTGAAGGCGGTGGTCTGGGTCCAGCTCAGCACCGGGATGCCTGAGACGGTGATGTTGAGCATCGGCCCGTACTGCGACTTGTACAGCGTGCGGGTCTGTGCCGTGACGGTCTTGTTGTCGCTCTGCAGCACGTCCACCGACAGCGGCACCGCCGTCACGTCGGTCAGCTTGCCGTCGTAGAAATACTGCTTCGGGTTCAGCGGGTTCAGCGGCAACTGGTAGAAGGTGAAGCGGAACGCGGTGGAGACGGTGTGGCTCCAGGCGAAGTGGTCGTTGAAGCCGATCAGGATCACCGGCACGCCGTAGAGCGAGACGCCCTCGATGTCCATCGTTCCGGGGATCGTCATGTGCGCCAGGTACAGGCGCTCGGTGCCCTGCCAGGGGAAGTGCGGGTTGCCGTAGACGATCGGCGTGCCGTTGTCGGTGGCGTCGGCGCCCAGCGCGTACATATTGCTGCCGAACTTCTTCTGGCGCAGCCGCGCGAAGGGCTGGTCATCGGGGCTGGCCTGCGCCAGCGCCTTCATCTGCTTTTGGTAGCTGTCGGCCTTGGCGCTGAGCGGCGGCGGCGTGGCGGTGGCGATCTCGGTTTCCAGCACCGAGGAACTGGCGATCACGGCCAGGCGGATGAAGCGGCGATAGACGTCGGACTCGTTGATGTTCTGCAGGTAGGCGGCGCTGGCGCAGGCAGCCTGCCGGCCCGCATGCTGGCCCGCCTTCAGTTCGTTCATCCAGCGGTTGAAGCCGTCGACGTAGCCGGTCACCGCCAGTTCCACCCGCGGATCGGCGGCGGCCTTGAACTTGGCCACATTGTCGTCGCTGGCGATGAGCTTCCAGAAGAAGTCGCTGTCGACGTTGTTGGCCGTCACTGGCACGGCGGGAATCGAGTAGGTGCCGGTGCCGCCCCAGTACCTGGAGCGCTCGCCGCGGATGGCGACGTAGTCTTCCATCATGGTGCAGAGGTTGTCTTCGGCGAAGGCGTAGCCATAGCCGTAGCCCAGGCTGCCGAAGTCGTTGCCCTTGATGTGCGGGATGCCGTATTTGGTGCGGGTCACCGTCACGTTGTACTTGGAAGTACTGCCGCCCGAACTGGAACCGGAGGAGCTCGACCCGGAGCCGCTGGAGCTGGCGCCACCGCTGGAACTGGAGGCGCCCGAGCTGGAACCGGAGCCTCCGTCAGAACCGCCACCGCAAGCGGCCAACACGGTCAATGCCAGCATGGCGCCGGCCTTCAACAGGAACTTCATGGTCTCCTCCAAGAGCTTTTTGAAAACAGTACCGAGTCTGGTGCCCGGTGATGTTTCAGACTTTAGCACTCGCGCAGCCGGGTTGTAGCGGGGGAAATTCAGCCCAATGCCAGCCCAACGCAAAACACCCGGGCAGCGCTGCCCGGGTGTTGGTTGCCGCACTCGGCCTCTTACTGCTTGGCGTAGGGGCCCAGGTGCAGGCGCTGCATGTAGCGGTCGCGCAGTTCGGTCTGGCGGCTGATTGCCGGCACTTCCTGGCCGTCGATGAAAACGCTGCGCGGGAAGCTGGTGGTTTCCAGCGGGTCGCCGTCCCACACCACCACGTCGGCGATCTTGCCCGGCTCCAGGCTGCCCAGGGTGCCATCGACGCCGTAGATGCGCGCCGGGTTGAGGGTGATCGCGGCCAGCGCCGCCTCGCGCTCCAGGCCCTGCGCGGCGGCGTTGCCGGCGAGCTGGCGCACGTTGCGCGCGTTGTGGCTGCTGAACTCATCGTCCAGGGCGAACGCCACCAGCACACCGGCCTTCTGCAGCAGGGCGGCGGCATCGGCGCGCGCGGCGAGCGATTCGAAGTGCTGCGGCAGGTCCAGGCGCGGATCCAGAATGACCGGTACCTGGTGTTCCGCCAGCGGCTTCGCCACCAGCCAGGCTTCGGCGCCACCGCGCACCACCAGCTTGATGCCGTTGTCCTCGGCGAACTTCAGCGCGCCGAGGATATCGCTGGCGCGGTTGAGGTAGAGCACCAGCGGCTCCTCGCCGGCCAGTACCGGGCGCAGCGCTTCGATGTCTTCCGCCGTGAGCTGGCTCGGGTGTTCGGGATTGACCCGCGGCGTGCCGGCGCGGCGCACCTCGCCGAAGGCCTCGCGCAGCGAGGCCCAGGCGGCGGCGCGGGAGCCGCCGCTGAGCTTGGCGCCGGTCTCGCCGAGCTGGGCATACATCGCCGCCTTCGGCTTGACCAGCCACTCCGACAGGCTGCCCAGGGAGATCACCGCGCCCTGGCCGGCGATGAGGCTGCCGCCGCTGGCCGAGTCCGGCGCGCTGGCGGCGCGGGTCAGGCCCTCGACGCGGTTTACCGGGATCAGGGTGCTGCGCGGATTGAAGGCGTCGGTGACGTCGAGCGCGGCGCTGTAGCGCGACTTTTTCGCCGCGCTATCGTCGGATTCCTCGACGCCGTCGATCTCCTTGATGCCCAGGCTGGTGTAGGCGTCGAACAGCCCCGGCGTCACCGGCTTGCCGCCGGCGTCGATGACCCGCGCGCCCTGCGGCAGCGGCAGGTTTTCGCCGATGGC
This sequence comes from Nevskia sp., assembly GCA_028291705.1. Classification (GTDB taxonomy): domain Bacteria; phylum Pseudomonadota; class Gammaproteobacteria; order Nevskiales; family Nevskiaceae; genus Nevskia. Next base: position 3,124 of record JAQGNS010000601.1, on the reverse strand, counting down.
GTCGATGCGGTGGTCGCGGATGATGAGCGTGCCGTGGGCGATCACCCCGGCGCGGCCGAGGGTATGGATCTCGGCGTTGGTGATGGCGATGGTGCCGGCCGAGGCGATGCCGGGCAGGAGGGCGAGAAGAGCAAAGATAGATTTATTCACTGCATTTCCTCCTCGCGGCCGAGTATTCCGAGTTTGAAGTCGCTCTCCGGTTGCGCTGCCGGATGCGCGCGGTCATAGCGCTGCACGCCGTCGATGTAGACCAGGTCGGCGTGGCTGTAGACCGAGAAGGGATCCTCGCTCCACACCACCACGTCGCCGTCCTTGCCGCTCTCCAGGGTGCCGACGCGGTCGGCCACGCCCAGGGCCTTGGCCGGATTGGCGGTGATCCAGCGGATCGCCCGCTCGCGCGGGATGTCGAGGCCGGCGCGCCAGCCGGCGGCCATGGCCTTGCCGGCTTCCTGGTTGAGCCGCTGGATGCCGATGGGATCGTCCGAATGAATCGTGGCGCAGGCACCGGCGGCATCGACCATGGCGACGTTTTCGCGGATGCCGTCGTAGGCTTCCATCTTGAAGCCCCACCAGTCGGCCCACATCACCGCGCAGGTGTCGCTGGCCTTGAGCTGCGGCCCGATCTTGTAGGCCTCCACCGCGTGGTGGAAGGCGCTGATCTTGAACTTGAACTCCTGCGCCACGTCGAGCATGGTCGCCATCTGGTCGGCGCGGTAGCAGTGCATCTCCACCAGGATCTTGCCGTCGAGCACGTCAGCCAGGGTCTCCATGCCGATGTCGCGGTCCGGCGCGCTGCCGCCCTTCTTCTTCGCCGCGTCGCGCTTGGCTTTGTACTCGGTGGCCTTGGCGAAGGCCTCCCGGTAGCCGGCCACATCGCCCATCCAAGTGGAGGGAAACTTGTGCTCGCTGCCGTAGACGCGCTTGGGGTTTTCGCCGCAGGCCATCTTCAGCACCTGTGGCGCGCCGGGGAATTTCATCTCCTGGTAGGTCGTCGCCGGCACGTTCTTGAGCAGGGTGCCGCGGCCGCCGATCAGGTTGGCCGAGCCGGGCAGGATCATCATCGAGGTGACGCCGCCCATGCGGGCCTGCTCGAAGCCGGGGTCCTGCGGCCATACCGAGTGTTCCGACCAGACGTTCGGCGTGGTCGGGCTGGTGGCCTCGTTGCCGTCGGACATGGCCCACACCTCGGGCGAGGCGTAGACGCCGAGGTGGGAATGCGGGTCGATGATGCCCGGGGTGACCCAGCGGCCCTTGGCGTCCACCACCACCGCCCCGGCCGGCGCGGCGATGCCCTTGCCGACCTGGGCGATCTTGTGGTCCTGGATCAGCACGTCGCCGTCGTCGATGCGGCTGCCGGTGCCGGTGAGGACGGTGGCGTGCTGGATCAGCACTGCTACCGCCGCCGGCGGTGCGTAGGTGGACGCGTAGGGCGCGCGCTGCGCGCCACCCTGGTTCTGCTGGCCGCAGGCGCAGGCCAGCAGCGCCGCCAGCATCGCGGCGAAAAGTTGCCGTTGCATCAGGAAATACCCCCAAGGCTGAATTTCAGACCAGCTTAGCAGCCCGAATTGCCCCGAAGTTCGCTTTAGGGTTCGTGGCGACAGCCGACCCTGTCCGTCCGGACGATGCGGGGGTGGGGCTCCGACGATATAATGCGCGCCATTCCCCGCTATTCCCACCACTGGTTGATTGAGCCCATGAGCGCCCACGATATCCGCGACGCCACGCGTCCCGACCCCGATGCCGTCCTCGTCCAGATTGCCGATTACGTCTGGAACCACAAGGGTTTTTCCGACGAGGCCCTGAGCACTGCGCGCTACTGCCTGATCGACACCCTGGGCTGCGGCCTGCAGGCGCTGATCTACACCGGCTGCACCAAGCTGATGGGACCGGTGGTCCCCGGCGCCACCATGACCGGCGGCGCCCGTGTCCCCGGCACCAGCTACGAGCTGGACCCGGTGGCGGCGGCCTTCAACATCGGCTGCATGATCCGCTACCTGGATTTCAATGACACCTGGCTGGCGGCGGAGTGGGGCCACCCTTCCGACAACCTCGGCGGCATCCTCGCCGTGGCCGACTACCTGTCGCGCAAGAATGTGGCGGAAGGCAAGGCGCCGCTGACCCTGCGCACCGTGCTGGAAGGCATGATCATGGCGCACGAGATCCAGGGCGTGCTGGCCCTGGAGAACGGCTTCAACCGCGTCGGCCTGGACCACGTGCTGCTGGTGCGCGTCGCCTCCACCGCCGTCGTCACCAGGATGCTCGGTGGCACGCGTGAGGAAATCCTCACCGCCCTGACCCACGCCTTCGCCGACGGCGGCGCGCTGCGCACCTACCGCCACGCCCCCAATGCCGGCTCGCGCAAGTCCTGGGCCGCCGGCGATGCCACCTCGCGCGCCGTGCTGCTGGCGCTGCGCACCCTGCGCGGCGAGATGAACATCCCCACCGTGCTGAGCGCCAAGACCTGGGGCTTCCAGGATGCGCTGAACCGCGGCAAGGCCATCACCCTGGCGCGTCCGCTGGGCAGCTACGTGATGGAAAATGTTCTGTTCAAGATCAGCTTCCCGGCCGAGTTCCACGCCCAGACGGCGGCGGAATGCGCCATGACCCTGCACCCGCAGGTCAAGGACCGCATCGACCAGATCAAGAAGATCACCATCCGCACCCACGAGTCGGCGATCCGCATCATCGACAAGCAGGGCAAGCTGGCCAACTTCGCCGACCGCGATCATTGCATCCAGTACATGACCGCCGTGCCGCTGATCTTCGGCCGCCTGGTCGCCTCCGACTACGAGGATGCCGTCGCCGCCGATCCGCGCATCGACGCCCTGCGCGAGAAGATGATCTGCGTGGAAGACGCGCAGTTCACCCAGGACTACCTGGATTCCGACAAGCGCTCCATCGCCAACGGCATCACCGTCGAGTTCAACGACGGCAGCAGGCTGCCGGAAGTGCTGGTTGAGTACCCGATCGGTCACCGCCGCCGCCGCAAGGAAGGCATCCCGGTGCTGGTGGAGAAGTTCAAGAGCAACCTGGCGCTGAAGATCGCGCCGAAGAACACCGCGAAGATCATGCACATCGCCGAAGACCAGGCCCGCCTGGAAGCGACGCCGGTGCAGGATTTCGT